>NZ_VRVA01000037.1:0-48539 GCF_008039945.1 Methylobacterium sp. WL64 | reverse complement strand
TCTACTTCCGGACCACGGACGTGACCGGGGTGTGCGAGCTGCCGGAGGGCACCGAGATGGTGATGCCGGGCGACAACGTGACCATGGACGTCACGCTGATCGTGCCGGTGGCCATGGAGGAGAAGCTTCGCTTCGCCATCCGCGAGGGCGGCCGCACCGTCGGTGCCGGCGTCGTCGCCGCCATCAACGACTGAGACCCCGGGCTGAGATCCCGTTCGGCCCGGCCCGTCATCGGGCCGCTGCCGCGCGTGATCGGATCGGCGCCGGCCTCCGTCCCCACGGAGGCCGGCGCCGCCATGTCGGGCTCCCGCAGGCCCGAACCCACCCGCGACGCCGCTTTCGGGCTGCAGCCCCCTGAAAGTCCTCAGGAACCGGCCGCAAACCTCTTGCAAGCGACGCCGCGATCGGGCATTTGGCGGAACGCTAGGAGTGTAGCTCAACTGGTCAGAGCGCCGGTCTCCAAAACCGGAGGTTGCGGGTTCGAGTCCCTCCACTCCTGCCAGACATCTCACCCAACCCCGCGCGGTCGCCCGGTCGACAAGCCGGCGGAGTTGCGCTAGAGCGGGCGCAATCCGAGATCTGAAGCGACCGTCGGTGCGGGCCTGCCCAGGCTCTCGGCGCCGGATGTTCGCGTTCCCGGAAGCAGGCCCTGCCTCGGGCCCGCGCTTGCAAAAAACACTGGCGCCATGGCATCGAACGAAGCGACCAAGAAGGTGGATGTGGCGCGCGGCGCGGCTCGCGGTCCCGCGAACACGCCGCCGGCCCGCCCGGCCACGCCCGCCAAGGTGCCGCAGAAGCGCGCGACGCCCGGCGAGTTCTTCTCCCAGGTCCGCGACGAGGCCCGCAAGGTCACCTGGCCGTCCCGCCGGGAAACCACGATCACCACCATCATGGTGTTCGTGATGGTCGTGGTCACCAGCCTGTTCTTCACGGTGGTCGACCAGGCCCTGCGCTTCGTGGTCGGCCTCGTGCTCGGCCTCTGAGGGGCAATATCGATCGGGGGAGACCTCGCGGACGTGTCGGAGTTGAACGGAACCGTGTCGAAGCGCTGGTACATCGTCCACGCCTACTCGAACTTCGAGAACAAGGTCGCGCAGTCCATCAAGGACCAGGCGGCCCAGCGCGGGCTGACCGAGCTGTTCGACGAGGTGATGGTCCCGACCGAGAAGGTCGTCGAGGTGCGCCGCGGCCGGAAGGTCGATGCCGAGCGCAAGTTCTTCCCCGGCTACGTGCTGGTGAAGTGCGACCTGACCGACGAGGTCTACCACCTCATCAAGAACACCCCGAAGGTCACGGGCTTCCTCGGGGCCGACAAGTCGAAGCCGGTTCCGATTCCTGACGCCGAGGCCGAGCGGATCAAGGGCCAGGTTGCCGAGGGCGTCGATCGGCCCAAGCCGTCGATCGCGTTCGAGATCGGCGAGACCGTTCGGGTCGCCGACGGTCCGTTCGCGAGCTTCAACGGCACCGTCGAGGAGATCGACGAGGCCCGCTCCCGCCTCAAGGTGGCCGTGTCGATCTTCGGCCGCGCCACGCCGGTGGAGCTGGAATACGCCCAGGTCGAGAAGGCCTGAGGCGCGCACGTTTTCGGCGGCCGGTTTTCGGCCGTCCCTCCTCTTCCGGCCGGCGTTCCGCCTCGGTCGTGAAGCGGCCGTACCCTCCAAAGGGGCGGTCTCACCCGCGGAAGATCCGCCCGGCCTCGCCTCCGGGATCCACGGATCGCACCGCGACCTGTCATCGTCCGACCCGCCCGCGCCTAGGCAGCCCGGCGGCGGACGCAGTTTGGGAGGTATCCCATGGCGAAGAAGATCACGGGCTACGTGAAGCTTCAGGTCCCGGCCGGCGCGGCGAACCCGTCGCCCCCGATCGGTCCCGCGCTCGGTCAGCGCGGCCTCAACATCATGGAGTTCTGCAAGGCCTTCAATGCGAAGACCGCGCAGATGGAGAAGGGCACCCCGATCCCGGTGATCATCACCGCGTATCAGGACCGCTCCTTCACCTTCGAGATGAAGCAGCCGCCGGTCACCTTCTTCCTCAAGAAGGCCGTCGGCCTGAAGATCGGCAAGAAGCCGGCTTCCGGCTCGAAGACCCCCGGTAAGGGCCCGGTTGTCGGCAAGATCTCCGAGGCGCAGCTGCGCGAGATCGCCGAGAAGAAGATGCCCGACCTCAATTGCGACTCGGTCGAAGCGGCCGTCGCCATGATCCGCGGCTCTGCCCGGGCCATGGGCCTCGAAATCACGGGCTGAGGGAGGACATCATGGCACGCGAAGGAAAGCGCATCCGCGCGGCCCGCGAGGGCATCGAGGTGACCAAGCTCTACCCGCTCGACGAGGCGATCAAGCTGGTCAAGGAGCGGGCGACCGCGAAGTTCGACGAGACCGTCGAGGTCTCGATGAATCTCGGCGTCGATCCGCGCCACGCCGACCAGATGGTCCGCGGCGTCTGCAACCTGCCGAACGGCTCCGGCCGGACGGTCCGCGTGGCGGTCTTCGCCCGCGGCGCCAAGGCGGACGACGCCAAGGCGGCGGGGGCCGACATCGTCGGGGCCGAGGATCTCCTGGAGATCGTCCAGAGCGGCAAGATCGAGTTCGATCGCTGCATCGCCACCCCGGACATGATGCCGCTGGTCGGTCGTCTCGGTAAGGTGCTGGGCCCGCGCGGCCTGATGCCGAACCCCAAGGTCGGCACCGTCACCATGGACGTGAAGAGCGCCGTGGCCGGCGCCAAGGGCGGCTCGGTGGAGTTCCGCGTCGAGAAGGCCGGCATCGTCCATGCCGGCGTGGGCAAGGTCTCGTTCGATGCCGACAAGCTCGTCGAGAACATCAAGGCCTTCGCCGACGCGGTCGCCAAGGCCAAGCCGGCGGGCGCCAAGGGCACCTACGTCCAGCGCATCGCCGTCACCTCGACGATGGGCCCGGGCGTAAAGGTCGAGCCGAACACGGTCCTGACCGCCTGAGGCTGAGCCTCAAACCAACCGCTCCAGAAGCGCCCGGCCGGAAACGGCCGGGCGTTTTGCGTTGCATGCCCCGGCACCCAGCCCCGGGCTGGAGAAAACGCGCCCCTGTCCCGGGTCGGTGGAGCGCGGCGGAGCTTGGCCTGGGATCCAGCATGGGACCTGCCGCGCAGCGGCTTTTTCGCACTGTCCTTCACGTCATTCTCAACATGGAAGGGGGCGCCATCCCGCGCGGCTGTGCTAGATAGGCCCCATGCGCAGCACAGTCTCCGTCACGACCCGCCGACGCATCCTCTGCGTCTTTCCCGCCTACACGCCCTCGTTCGGCACATTCTCGCACGCCTACCCGCTGATGGGGGGCGTCAAGGCGTTCATGCCCCCGCAGGGCCTCCTGGTGATCGCGGCCTACATGCCCGAGAGCTGGGAGTACCGCTTCATCGACGAGAACATCCGGCGCGCCTCCGCCCAGGACTTCGCCTGGGCCGACGCGGTGTTCGTCTCGGGGATGCACATCCAGGAGGGCCAGATCCACGACATCGGCCGGCGCGCCCACGCCGCCGGCAAGGTCGCGGCGCTTGGCGGCCCCTCGGTGTCCGGTGCCCGGGAGAAATATCCGGACTTCGATTATCTCCATGTCGGCGAGATCGGCGACGCCACCGACCGGCTGATCGAGCGGCTCGACGTCGACGTCGCCCGTCCGACCCAGCAGGTTGTGTTCGAGACCGGTGAACGGCTCGCACTGTCGGACTTCCCGGCCCCGGCCTACGAGGCGGCGCCGCTCAAGCGCTACCTGATCGGCTCGCTGCAATTCTCGTCCGGCTGCCCGTATCGCTGCGAGTTCTGCGACATCCCGCAGCTCTACGGCCGCCAGCCCCGGCTGAAGACCCCGGAGCAGATGTGCGCAGAGCTGGACGCGATCATCAGCCAGCCCGGGCACCCGGCGGTGGTCTACTTCGTGGACGACAACTTCATCGCCAACCGCAAGGCGACCCGCGAGATGCTGCCCCATCTCGTGGCGTGGCAGAAGAAGAACGACTACCCGCTGCAATTCGCCTGCGAGGCGACGCTGAACATGGCCAAGCAGCCCGAGATCCTCGAGCTGATGCGCCAGGCCAACTTCATGACCGTGTTCGTCGGGATCGAGACGCCCGAGGCGGACGCGCTCAAGGGGATCGACAAGACCCACAACGCCGCCGTGCCGATGTACGAGGCGATCGAGACGCTCAACTCCTACGGGCTCGAAGTCACCTCGGGCATCATCCTGGGGCTCGATACCGACAGCGACAAGTCCGAGCAGAACCTGATCGACTTCATCGACAAGTCGGCGATTCCCGTCCTGACCATCAACCTGCTCCAGGCCCTGCCCAAGACCCCGCTGTGGGATCGGCTGGAGCGCGAGGGGCGTCTGGTCCACGATGCGGCGCTGGAATCGAACGTCCTGTTCAAGCGCCCGCACGACACCGTCGTGTCGAGCTGGCGCCGGGCGATCGCCCACGCCTACGAGCCGGATCAGCTCTTCTCCCGGTTCAAGCACCAGTGCCAGACCACCTACCCGAACCGGATCAAGACTCCGACCAAGGGCAAGCTGACCTTCACGAACCTGCGCCGCGGCCTCATCCTCGGGTTCAACATCATCACGCGGGTCGGTCTGCTCTCGGATTACCGAAGGCCGTTCTGGAGCGCCGCCGGCTACGCGCTCAAGCGCGGGCAGATCGAGGCGGTGTTCAACATGGGCTTCGTTGCCCATCACCTGATCCGCTTCACCCGCGAGGCCCTGCGGGGCGAGCACAACGCCTCGTTCTACGCGGCCAAAGCCGCGGAGGCCGAGGATGCGCGGCGGCGCTCGTGGTGGGAGAATGCCCGGCGCAAGCTGGCACCGGAGCGGGAGGCGGCCTAGCCCGCAAACGGCGCCGCCCGCGGCATGTGCGCCGGCTAAGGGCGGCCGTGAGCCTTGGGGGGCGCGCTGCAGGCGGGGCGTTAGCCGGCTCTGATGCGCTCTGCGACCCGATCGGGCCGGACGGCCCCGGACGGTCGATCGGGTTCGTCCGCCGGTTCCGCGTGCCTTGCGAACGGTTTTCCGCAATGACGAATATTGGGCGGGCTCGCGACGGCCTGAGACGCAGCCTTCGGCTCATCGCCTTTGACCGGCGTCTCGTGATCGTCGATGCGGTGCGACGCGATCGAATCGGCACCCTGCGGATCATCGATCGAGGGCGGGACGTCGGGCCCCCTCTCGAGAATGCCGCAGGCCGGGATCGACGGATGCCCGGCGTCCCGAGCGAATTCTTCGCTCCGGCCCTTGCCTGCGGCGGAAAAGTCGCGCTTCAGCCCTTGGCAGGTGGCTTGCTAGCCTCTATACACCGCGCCTTACGCATTTCATCCTCACGGAAGGAGACGGCCAATCGGCCGGTTTCCGCATGAAATGTCGCCCGGGCAACCGGGTGGCAATAGCCGGCAGGATCCTGAGGGCGACGAGCCCCGCGGAGCCTTGTCCGGCTATGTCCTGTCCGAGACTGCAGGTGCCGGTTCGCCGGCTTAATCCACGCCCAACCTGCACAGACGGGGAAGACCGAACTTAGGAAAAGCCTCGCTTCGGCATATGCCGCGGAGGGGTGTCGGTTTGAACCAACTCACCCGAAACGGCCCTCACGGGCACGTGCGGGGACAGGGCCGCGAAGCGTCGTTCGGACGTTCCCGGTCTCTTGAAGGCCGAGACGACGTCCGGGCGGCATGTGCAACCGGCGGACCCGATTTCGGGTTCCGCCAACCGGAGAGAGCCCAGTGGACCGGACAGCTAAAGCTGACCTCGTCTCGACGCTCAACGGCGTGTTCAATCAGAGCGCCGTCGTCGTCGTGGCCCACTACAAGGGCCTCACGGTCGCCGACATGCAGAAGCTGCGTTCGCAGATGAAGCAGGCCGGCGCCACCGTGAAGGTCGCCAAGAACAGCCTCGCCGGCATCGCACTCGATGGTACGGACGTCGCCTCCATCAAGCCGCTACTGAAGGGCCCGACCCTGCTCGCCTATTCCGGCGACCCGGTCGCAGCCGCGAAGGTCGCGGTCGATTTCGCCAAGACGAACGACAAGCTCGTGATCCTTGGCGGCGCGATGGGGAAGACAACCCTGAGCCCGGACGGCGTGAAGGCCCTCGCCTCGCTCCCGTCCCTCGACGAACTGCGCGCCAAGATCGTGGGCCTGGTACAGGCGCCCGCGACCAAGATCGCTCAGGTCGTCAATGCGCCGGCGGCCAAACTCGCCCGCGTGTTCGGGGCCTATGCCACCAAGGACGAGGCCGCTTGAGGCCCTTCAAAAACCCATCGTTCGAACCGATATCTGAGAGGAATTGATAATGGCTGATCTTGCCAAGCTCGTCGACGACCTGTCCTCGCTGACCGTTCTCGAGGCCGCCGACCTGGCCAAGATGCTCGAAGAGAAGTGGGGCGTCTCGGCTGCCGCCGCCGTCGCCGTCGCTGCCGGCCCGGCCGCCGGTGGCGCCGCTGCCGCCGTCGAGGAGCAGACCGAGTTCACGGTCGTGCTCGCCGCCGCTGGCGACAAGAAGATCGAGGTCATCAAGGAGGTCCGCGCGATCACCGGCCTCGGCCTCAAGGAGGCCAAGGACCTCGTCGAGGGCGCTCCGAAGCCGGTCAAGGAGAGCGTCACCAAGGACGAGGCCGAGAAGCTCAAGGCCCAGCTCGAGAAGGCCGGCGCCAAGGTCGAGCTCAAGTAAGTCGACGATGGGCCATATCCGGCCCATCACCCCATGGAGGCCCGTCCTGGGCCTATCGTGACTGGAGCCCGCGGGTGCAGCACCCGCGGGCTTTAGGCCGCTTCGGCGGAGGGCCCTGAAAACGGGCCAGAGAGATTCGGTTCGGTGGCGCGGTCCGGCGGGGCGCGCGTTACGGCCCGGCGCGGGAGGTCCCTTTCGGGAACGCTTCCCCGGGCGCGAGGCACGCGGGATGGAGCGAGTTCACATGGCCAACACGCTGGTCGGTCGCAAGCGCATTCGGAAGTTCTTCGGCAAGATCAAGGAAGTCGCCGAGATGCCGAACCTCATCGAGGTTCAGAAGGCATCCTACGACCAATTCCTCATGGTCGACGAGCCGGAGGGCGGCCGCGGTGACGAGGGCCTCCAAAGCGTGTTCAAGTCGGTGTTCCCGATCTCGGACTTCGCCGCGACGGCCCTGCTCGAGTTCGTGCGCTACACCTTCGAGCAGCCGAAATACGACGTCGACGAGTGCCGCCAGCGCGGCATCACCTTCGCGGCCCCGCTGAAGGTGACCCTGCGGCTGATCGTGTTCGATGTCGATCCGGACACCCAGGCCAAGTCGGTCAAGGACATCAAGGAGCAGGACGTCTACATGGGCGACATGCCCCTGATGACGGAGAACGGCACCTTCATCGTCAACGGCACCGAGCGCGTCATCGTCTCGCAGATGCACCGCTCGCCGGGCGTGTTCTTCGACCACGACAAGGGGAAGACCCACTCGTCGGGCAAGCTCCTGTTCGCCGCCCGCATCATCCCGTATCGCGGCTCCTGGCTCGACGTCGAGTTCGACGCCAAGGACATCGTGCACGTCCGTATCGACCGGAAGCGCAAGCTGCCGGCGACGTCGCTGCTCTACGCGCTCGGACTGGACGGCGAAGAGATCCTCTCGACCTTCTACAACCGCGTGGTCTACGACCGCGACGGCGCCGAGTGGCGCGTGCCGTTCGACCCCGAGCGGATGAAGGGCATGAAGGCCACGGTCGACCTGATCGACGCCGATTCCGGCGAGGTCGTGCTCGAGGCCGGCAAGAAGCTCAACGCCCGCAACGCCCGTCAGATCACCGATAAGGGCACCAAGTACCTTAAGGCGACCGACGAGGATCTGGTCGGCCAGTACATCGCCGAGGACCTGGTCAACACCGAGACCGGTGAGATCTGGGCCGAGGCCGGCGAGGAGATCTCCGAGAAGCTCCTGAAGAGCCTCGACGAAGTCGGCATCATCGAGCTGCCGGTGCTCGACATCGACCACGTCAATGTCGGCCCCTACATCCGCAACACGCTGGCGGTGGACAAGAACTCCAACCGCGAAGGCGCGCTGTTCGACATCTACCGGGTCATGCGCCCGGGCGAGCCGCCGACCCTCGACACCGCCGAGGCGATGTTCCACTCGCTGTTCTTCGATTCCGAGCGCTACGACCTCTCCGCGGTCGGCCGCGTGAAGATGAACATGCGTCTCGACCTCGACGCTGCCGACACCGTCCGCACCCTCCGCAAGGAGGACATGCTGGCGGTCGTCAAGGCGCTGGTCGAGCTGCGCGACGGCAAGGGCGAGATCGACGACATCGATCACCTCGGCAACCGCCGGGTGCGCTCGGTCGGCGAGCTGATGGAGAACCAGTACCGCCTCGGGCTGCTCCGCATGGAGCGCGCGATCCGCGAGCGCATGAGCCAGGTCGATATCGACACGGTGATGCCGCAGGACTTGATCAACGCCAAGCCGGCGGCCGCGGCGGTGCGCGAGTTCTTCGGCTCGTCGCAGCTCTCGCAGTTCATGGATCAGACCAACCCGCTCTCCGAGGTGACGCACAAGCGCCGCCTGTCGGCGCTCGGCCCAGGCGGTCTGACCCGCGAGCGCGCCGGCTTCGAGGTGCGCGACGTGCACCCGACGCATTACGGCCGCATCTGCCCGATCGAGACGCCGGAAGGCCCGAACATCGGTCTGATCAACTCGCTGGCGACCTTCGCCCGGGTGAACAAGTACGGCTTCATCGAGACCCCGTTCCGCCGCGTGCGCGACGGCGTGGTCACCAATGAGGTCGCCTACCTCTCGGCCATGGAGGAGGCGAAGTACTACGTCGCCCAGGCCAACGCCCAGATGGATGAGAACAAGAAGCTGACGGAGGACCTCGTGGTCTGCCGCCGCGCCGGCGACGTGATCGTCGTCGGTCCCGAGCGCGTCGATCTCATGGACGTCTCGCCCAAGCAGCTCGTCTCGGTGGCCGCGGCCCTGATCCCGTTCCTCGAGAACGACGACGCCAACCGCGCCCTCATGGGCTCGAACATGCAGCGACAGGCCGTGCCGCTGGTCCGCGCCGACGCACCGTTCGTCGGCACCGGCATGGAGGCGGTGGTCGCCCGCGATTCCGGTGCCGCCATTGCGGCGCGCCGCTCCGGCATCGTCGATCAGGTGGACGCCACCCGTATCGTCATCCGGGCCACCGAGGAGGCCGACGCCACCAAGCCGGGCGTCGACATCTACCGCCTGCAGAAGTTCCAGCGCTCCAACCAGTCGACCTGCATCACGCAGAAGCCGCTGGTCCGCGTCGGCGAGCCGGTGAAGAAGGGCGAGATCATCGCCGACGGTCCCTCGACCGAGTTCGGCGAGCTGGCGCTCGGCCGGAACGTGCTCGTCGCGTTCATGCCGTGGAACGGCTACAACTTCGAAGACTCGATCCTGCTCTCCGAGCGGATCGTGAAGGATGACGTGTTCACCTCGATCCACATCGAGGAGTTCGAGGTGATGGCCCGCGACACCAAGCTCGGGCCGGAGGAAATCACCCGCGACATCCCGAACGTCTCCGAGGAGGCGCTGAAGAACCTCGACGAGGCCGGCATCGTCTACATCGGTGCCGAGGTGAATGCCGGCGACATCCTGGTGGGCAAGATAACCCCGAAGGGTGAAAGCCCGATGACGCCGGAGGAGAAGCTCCTGCGCGCCATCTTCGGCGAGAAGGCCTCGGACGTGCGCGACACCTCCCTGCGGGTGCCGCCGGGCGTCACGGGCACGATCGTCGAGGTCCGGGTGTTCAACCGCCACGGCGTCGACAAGGACGAGCGCGCCCAGGCGATCGAGCGCGAGGAGATCGAGCGGCTCGCCAAGGACCGCGACGACGAGCAGGCGATCCTCGACCGCAACACCTACGCCCGCCTGGCGGACGTGCTGATCGGTCAGGCGCCGGTGGCCGGCCCGAAGGGCTTCAAGAAGGACACCACGCTCACCCGTGAGCTGATCAACGACTACCCGCGCTCGCAATGGTGGCAGTTCGCCGTCATCGAGGACCGTCTCATGACCGAGATGGAGGCGATGCAGAAGCAGTACGACGAGTCGAAGAAGCGCCTCGAGCAGCGCTTCCTCGACAAGGTCGAGAAGCTGCAGCGCGGCGACGAGCTGCCCCCCGGCGTCATGAAGATGGTCAAGGTCTTCGTGGCGGTGAAGCGCAAGATCCAGCCGGGCGACAAGATGGCCGGCCGGCACGGCAACAAGGGTGTCGTGTCGCGGATCGTGCCGATCGAGGACATGCCGTTCCTGGAGGACGGGACCCATGCCGACATCGTGCTCAACCCGCTGGGCGTGCCCTCGCGCATGAACGTCGGCCAGATCCTGGAGACGCACCTGGGCTGGGCGGCTGCGGGCCTGGGTCGCAAGGTCTCCAAGGCGGTGGATGCCTATCTGAAGTCGCACGACATCGCGCCGCTGCGTCAGGAGATGGAGGCGATCTACTCCCCGGGCGAACTCGACGGCCTGACCGACGAGGAGCTGGCCGAGGCCGGCAACAACGTCCGTCGCGGCGTGCCGATGGCCACTCCGGTGTTCAACGGCGCCAAGGAGGCCGACATCGAGCAGATGCTCGAGATGGCCGGCCTCGACCGCTCGGCTCAGTCGACGCTCTACGACGGGCGGTCCGGCGAGCCCTTCGACCGCAAGGTGACGATGGGCTACATCTACATGCTGAAGCTGCACCACCTGGTGGACGACAAGATCCACGCCCGGTCGATCGGCCCGTACTCGCTCGTCACCCAGCAGCCGCTGGGCGGCAAGGCGCAGTTCGGCGGTCAGCGCTTCGGCGAGATGGAGGTCTGGGCGCTGGAGGCCTACGGCGCGGCCTACACGCTGCAGGAGATGCTCACGGTGAAGTCGGACGACGTGGCCGGCCGCACCAAGGTCTACGAGGCGATCGTCCGCGGCGACGACACCTTCGAGGCCGGCATCCCCGAATCGTTCAACGTGCTCGTCAAGGAGATGCGCTCGCTCGGCCTCAACGTCGAGCTGACGTCCTCCAAGAAGGCCGCGAACGACCAGCTCGAGCCGCCGGCCGACGCCGCCGAGTAGCGGCGGTCGCACGACAACCTCCCGTGGCGGCGTCGGGCCGCCACGGTCGAGCGGGGAGGGGCGGGGCCTCCCATGACGACGGCCAGCGGCGCTCGAACGGGGCGCGGCGCCGGATCTTTTTCAGGACACGATGGCCCGGCGCGGGGCGATCGGCGTCAACAAGGAGCGGATCATGAACCAAGAGGTCATGAACCTTTTCAACCAGCAGGCCACACCGGTCAGCTTCGATCAGATCAAGATTTCGATCTCGTCGCCGGAGAAGATCCTCTCCTGGTCGTACGGTGAGATCAAGAAGCCCGAGACCATCAACTACCGGACCTTCAAGCCCGAGCGCGACGGCCTGTTCTGCGCGCGCATCTTCGGGCCGATCAAGGATTACGAGTGCTTGTGCGGCAAGTACAAGCGCATGAAGTACAAGGGCGTCATCTGTGAGAAGTGCGGCGTCGAGGTGACGCTGGCGCGCGTCCGGCGCGACCGCATGGGCCATATCGAGCTGGCCGCCCCGGTCGCCCATATCTGGTTCCTGAAGTCGCTGCCCTCGCGCATCGGCCTCCTGCTCGACATGGCCCTCAAGGACCTCGAGCGGATCCTGTACTTCGAGTCCTACTGCGTCATCGAGCCGGGCCTCACCCCCCTCAAGGAGCGTCAGCTCCTGTCGGAGGAGGAGTACCTGCGCGCCCAGGAGGAGTACGGCGAGGACAGCTTCACCGCCATGATCGGCGCCGAGGCCATCCGCCGGATCCTCCAGGAACTCGACCTCGACAAGATCGCCAACGATCTGCGCGAGGAGATCGCGGTCACCACCTCGGAGCTGAAGCCGAAGAAGCTCCTGAAGCGCCTCAAGATCATCGAGGCGTTCCAGATGTCCGGCAACAAGCCGGAGTGGATGATCCTCACCGTCGTCCCGGTGATCCCGCCGGACCTGCGCCCGCTGGTCCCGCTGGATGGCGGCCGCTTCGCCACCTCCGACCTGAACGACCTCTACCGCCGCGTCATCAACCGCAACAACCGCCTGAAGCGGCTGATCGAACTGCGCGCCCCCGACATCATCATCCGCAACGAGAAGCGGATGCTGCAGGAGGCGGTGGACGCGCTGTTCGACAACGGCCGCCGCGGCCGGGTCATCACGGGTGCCAACAAGCGCCCGCTGAAGTCGCTCGCCGACATGCTGAAGGGCAAGCAGGGCCGGTTCCGCCAGAACCTGCTCGGCAAGCGCGTCGATTACTCGGGTCGTTCGGTCATCGTGGTCGGCCCCGAGCTGAAGCTGCACCAGTGCGGCCTGCCGAAGAAGATGGCGCTCGAGCTGTTCAAGCCGTTCATCTACGCGCGGCTGGACGCCAAGGGCTTCTCCGCAACGGTGAAGCAGGCGAAGAAGCTGGTCGAGAAGGAGAAGCCGGAGGTCTGGGACATCCTCGATGAGGTGATCCGCGAGCACCCGGTGATGCTGAACCGCGCGCCGACCCTGCACCGCCTCGGCATCCAGGCCTTCGAGCCGAAGCTAATCGAGGGCAAGGCGATCCAGCTGCACCCGCTGGTCTGCGCCGCGTTCAACGCCGACTTCGACGGCGACCAGATGGCCGTGCACGTTCCGCTGTCGCTCGAGGCGCAGCTGGAAGCCCGCGTCCTGATGATGTCGACCAACAACATCCTGCACCCGGCCAACGGTCAGCCGATCATCGTGCCGTCGCAGGATATCGTGCTCGGCCTCTACTACCTGTCGATCGTGGCCGAGGGCTCGAAGGGGGCGTTCAATCCGGACAATCCCAAGAACCCGATGCAGGGCGTCTTCGGGGACATGGGCGAGCTGGAGCATGCGCTCGCGGCCAAGACCGTGTCGCTGCACACCAAGATCAAGTGGCGCTGGACCGGTATCGGCCCGGACGGCGAGCCGCTGACCAAGACCTACGACACCACGCCCGGCCGGGTGATCCTGTCCGGCGCGATGCCGAAGCACGCCAAGGTTCCCTACGACGTCGTCAACAAGCTGATGACCAAGAAGGAGATCTCGGCGATGATCGACACCGTCTACCGCCACTGCGGTCAGAAGGAGTCGGTGATCTTCTGTGATCGGATCATGGGCCTCGGCTTCAACCACGCGTTCAAGGCCGGCATCTCGTTCGGCAAGGACGACATGGTCGTGCCGGACAACAAGTGGTCGATCGTCGACACCACGCGCACGCTCGTGAAGGACTACGAGCAGCAGTACAACGACGGCCTGATCACCCAGGGCGAGAAGTACAACAAGGTCGTGGATGCCTGGGCCAAGTGCTCGGACAAGCTGGCCGCCGAGATGATGAACCGCATCTCGAGCGTCCAGAAGGACGAGAACGGCGCCGACAAGCAGGTCAACTCGATCTACATGATGAGCCACTCGGGCGCCCGTGGTTCGCCCGCCCAGATGAAGCAGCTCGCCGCCATGCGCGGCCTGATGGCCAAGCCCTCGGGCGAGATCATCGAGACGCCGATCATCTCGAACTTCAAGGAAGGTCTGGACGTGCTGGAGTACTTCAACTCCACGCACGGTGCCCGTAAGGGCCTCGCCGACACCGCCCTGAAGACCGCCAACTCCGGCTACCTGACCCGCCGCCTCGTCGACGTGGCTCAGGACGCGGTCATCCGCGAGGTCGATTGCGGCACGACCAACGGCATCAAGATGCGCGCCATCGTGGATGCCGGCCAGGTTGTGGCGACGCTGGCGACCCGCATCCTCGGCCGCGCCACGGCCGAAGATCTGGTCTCGGCCGACGGCACGGTGATCGTGAAGACCGGCGAGACCATCGAGGAGCGGCACCTGCCGGCCATCCAGGCTGCGGGCATCCAGGAGGTGAAGATCCGCTCCGTGCTGGTCTGCGCCACGCGGAGCGGCGTCTGCGCCACCTGCTACGGGCGCGATCTCGCCCGCGGCACGCCCGTCAACATGGGCGAAGCGGTCGGCGTCATCGCGGCGCAGTCGATCGGCGAGCCGGGCACCCAGCTCACCATGCGCACCTTCCACATCGGTGGTGCGGCGCAGATCGCCGACTCGTCGTTCATCGAGTCGAGCTTCGAGGGCACGATCAAGATCCGCAACCGCGCGATCGCCAAGAACACCGATGGCGACCTGATCGCCACCGGCCGGAACGTGGCGGTCGTGATCGTCGGGTCGGACGGGGTCGAGCGGGCGGTCCACCGCCTGCAATACGGCGCCAAGCTCCGGGTCGACGAGGGCGACAAGATCAAGCGCGGCCAGCGGATCGCCGAGTGGGACCCCTACACCCGTCCGATCCTCACCGAGGTCGACGGCATCGTGGCCTACGAGGATCTGGTCGATGGCCAGTCCATGACCGAGACAACCGACGAATCGACCGGCATCGCCAAGCGCGTCGTCGTCGACTGGCGCGGTTCTGCCCGGACCTCGGACCTGAAGCCCGCCATGGTGGTGGTGGACCGGGACGGAAAGCCCGTGAAGCTGCCGCGCGGCTCGGATGCCCGCTACTTCCTGCCCGTCGACGCCATCATCGGCTTCGATCCGGGCGGCAAGGTGCAGGCCGGCGACATCCTGGCTCGCGTCTCGACCGACTCGGCCAAGACCCGCGACATCACCGGCGGTCTGCCGCGGGTGGCGGAGCTGTTCGAGGCACGGCGCCCGAAGGACGCGGCGATCATCGCCGAGAAGTCGGGCACCATCGCGTTCGGCCGCGACTACAAGAACAAGCGCCGGCTCACGCTGACGCCGCATGACGGCTCGGAGGCGGTGGAATACTTGATCCCGAAGGGCAAGCACATCCACCTGCAGGACGGCGACGTGGTGGAACTCGGCGACTACATCGTCGACGGAAACCCGGCGCCGCACGACATCCTGGCGATCAAGGGCGTGGAGGAACTCGCGGCCTACCTCGTCAACGAGATCCAGGAGGTCTACCGGCTCCAGGGCGTGTCGATCAACGACAAGCATATCGAGGTGATCGTCCGGCAGATGCTGCAGAAGGTCGAAGTGACCGACGGCGGCGACTCGGACATCCTGGCGGGCGACCAGATCGACCGCACGGAGTTGACCGAGTTCAACGAGAAGCTGCTCGCCGAGGGCAAGAAGCCGATCCAGGGCGTCCCCGTCCTGCTCGGCATCACCAAGGCGTCCCTGCAGACGAAGTCGTTCATCTCGGCGGCCTCGTTCCAGGAGACGACCCGGGTGCTCACCGAGGCGGCGGTCAACGGCAAGGTCGACCATCTGGAAGGCCTCAAGGAGAACGTCATCGTCGGCTCGCTCATCCCGGCGGGCACGGGCTCGATGGTGGCCGACATCCGCGCTGTGGCGCGCCGTCGCGACGCGATGATCCTGCAGCAGAAGCAGGCCGGCAGCGCCGCGGATCCGATGGAAGGCCTGCCGCCCGCCGCCGAGTGATCGGTACGGGAGCGCAGACGCAAGGAGGGGCGGCCGAGAGGCCGCCCTTTCTTTTGCCGGCTTCGATCAGCCGGCCACGAAGATCAGCACGGACGCCACCTGCGCGCCGTTTCCGCGCAAGCGATGGGGCAGGCTGCCATCGTAGGTGCGCAATCGCCCGCCCCCAGCGCGATGAGGCGGTCGGCTACCGCCAAGTCGGCGGCGGCCGATTTCCCGAACAGTTCCGCCATCTGGGTACCGAGCGCCTGGGCGATCGCCTCCAGCGTCCCGACCGAGGGCGCTTTCTCGCCGCGCTCGATCCGGGACGGGTGCCCCTTGTGGGTGCCGGCGGCGGCCGCCAGCGCTTTGAGGGTCAGACCGCGGCGGTGGCGGAAGGCGCGACGGCGACAAGCAAGCAGACCGGCGCCATCACGGCGGTCCCGAGAAGGCCGTGCACCAGTACGCGTTCGATCGTTACATCGGCTGTCGGCTGGAACTGCCGGAGGCGGAGCCGTCGCTCCTCGTGCGGCCCGGTGCCTTTGGCGAGAACCTGTCGACGTCCGGCCTGACCGAACGCCACATCTGCGTCGGCGACCTGTGGCGCGCCGGTTCGGCCCTGCTGCAAGTCAGCCAGGCCCTGCAGCCCTGCTGGAAGCTCAATCACCGCTTCGCCATCGCCGACATGGCCCACCGGGTCCAGGCGAGCGGGCGGACCGGCTGGTACTCCCGCATCGCCGAACCGGAGATGATTGTGCCGGGTGATCGCCTGCGCCTGATCGAACGTCCGCATCCGGTCTGGCCGCTCGCCCGGCTTCTGCGCGTCTTCTACGTGGACCGGCTGGATCGCGATGCTCTCGTGGGCATCGCCGATCTCGCTGCGCTGTCGCCGTCCTGGCGGGAGCTGGCCCGGCGGCGTCTCGACAGCGGCAGGGCCGAGGATTGGACGGGGTGGATCGAAACGCCCCGCGGTTGAGGGGGCGCGGGTCGGAATGCCGTCCCCATTCGGGTGTGCGTCCAAAGTCGCGCTTAACCCGACCTCAACCATGCCGGCGGATAAATCCCGGACCGCACCGGAACCGCCGTCATCGGTGGGCGGGATCGCGGATGGGGTTGAGTAAGACGGGTCTGTAGCCGTGGGCGTGAGACGAGGACGACGGGAATCGAGCCTGCGCTGGCTCTCGGCCGCCCTGACGCCCTGGATGGCGGGGCTCGGCCTGCTGGTCTCGTTCACGGCCGATGCCGGAACCGAGAACGCCATCGGCTCGAGCCGGCTCGGGGCGATCGACGCCTTCACGGTGCCGGCCCTGCCGCCCGGCACCGCGCTGATCGGGTCCGCCCTGCGGCGCAGCGCCGACGAGCCACTCCAGGGCGTGTTCAAGACCGGCGCCCACGTCTTCCCGGTTGTGCAGCGCCAGACCAAGGGTGACCCGTTCCGGCCGCCGGCCGCGAGTTTCGCCAGCCGCGCCGCCGCCTTGCGCGAGACCGGGGCCGCCCTGGTGTTCGGCGACGTGACCGGCAGCGTCAGCGGCGTGCTGAGCGCGGGTTCGGCGGTCTGGGACCCGGAGGCCGAGCCGGAGGCCGGCTTCGTGCCGGTGCCCGATCTCGGCTTGACCACGGGGTCCGGCAGCGCCGCCTCCACGGGCGAGAGCAGCGCCGACCTGACCGGGGATGGCGAAACCGAGCGCCGCTACGACGGCTCGACCCCGCCGGTACCCCGGGCGGTCGCCCTGTCGTCGACCACACCTGCGCCCGCGGACGCGATCCCGATCGAGGTGGCGGCCGCAAGCCTGGCGCTGCCCGACTTCGCGATCCGCCCCGAGCGACCCGGGATCCTCCAGTCGGTCCCGGAGGATGCCAGCCGACGCTACGCCGACCTGATCGACCCGGAATCCCTCGACAAGGAGCAGCGCTGCCTGTCGGAGGCGGTCTATTTCGAGGCCCGAAGCGAATCCGAGGCCGGCCGGGCCGCCGTGGCTCAGGTGGTGTTGAACCGCGTGAAGAGCGGCCTCTATCCGAGCAGCGTCTGCGGCGTCGTCTACCAGAACCGGCACCACTACATGGGCTGCCAGTTCTCCTTCGCCTGCGAGGGCAAGTCCCTGCGCATCACCGACGCGGGCGCATGGGAATCCGCCACCCGGATCGCCCGCTCGGTGATCGAGGGCCGGACCTACCTCGCCGAGGTCGGGGCGGCGACTCACTATCACGCCGACTACGTGCGGCCGGGCTGGGCGCGCCGCCTGCGCAAGATGGACGTCATCGGGCGGCACATTTTTTACCAGCTCAAGCCTGGGCAGACGTGAGGGTCTGTCGGCCGGATTGCCGGTCCTCGCCCCCATACTGAGGCGCAATGGGCTGGTGGAGCGCTGATCAGGCTCGGGGCGAGCCGCTGCCGGACCCCGTGGCGCCGCTTCTGGGGCAGCGTTAAGGATTAGCACCGATCTTCGATCGCATCTTACCTAGGTAGTGGATCGCTAAGCAGTCCAAACCGAGGGTTAATTTTACCTTCATTCCGAACTCTGCTTGCGAGTCGGGCAACGACTCTGGCCTGTAGTGCGTCGAGACCAGCGCCGCCTTTGCGCAGCATCTCGCCCGTACCGCGTACCAGAGGACTTCCATGACCGCGCCGGTCGCACGCTCCACCCTTCTCGCCGCCGCCTTCGGCGGCCTGCTGTTCGCAGCCCCCGCGCAGGCCGGCGGCTGCTACGGCTCCGCATGCTACCGCCACGTCACGACCCCGCCGGTCTTCGATACCGTGCAGGAGAACGTGCTGGTCCGGCCGCCACGCACGGTCTATCGCACCACGCCGCCGGTCTACGACACCGTGTCCGAGCGCGTGATGGTCGCCCCCGGCGGCCGCGTCTGGCAGACGAGCCGCGGCCCCGGCGGCGAGCTGATCGGCTGCTGGATCGATACGCCGCCGCGCTTCGCCGTGCGCAGCCGGACCGTCCTCGTGCGGCCCGCGCAGTCGATCCCCGAGACCATCCCGCCGGAATACGCCACCGTCAGCCGGCGCGTCCTGGTGGCGCCGGCCCGCTCCGGCTGGGTGCCGGCCGGCGGCGGGTACGGCGGTTATGCGGGTGGCTACCGCTCAGCCGCCTATGGCGGTCCCTTGGTCGGCTCGATCCCGGATGCCGTCGGCCTCACCGGTGCGAGCTCCGCCGATATCGGCGTCGGCCTCGGCTTCTCCACGGGCAGCCGCTACGACGGCTACTGATCGGTCGATCGACGCCCTCGTCCTGGAGCGCGCCCCCGGGACGAGGCCTCGGCGTTTGACGGGGCTGCCTTGATTCCGGGCATCCCGGCGACACCTCTCCGTGGATAGACGGGAGGTGACGATGGGGACGTTCAAGGCCTGGGTGGTCGACAAGGGCGAGGCTGGGCAGAGCCTCGCGTTCCGCGATGTCGACGAGTCCGAGCTGATGGACGGTGACGTCACCGTCCGGGTGACCCACTCGACCCTCAACTACAAGGACGGGCTCGCCCTCACCGGGACATCACCGGTGGTGCGCCGCTTCCCCATGATCCCGGGGATCGATTTCTCCGGGGTGGTCGAGACCTCGGATCACCCGGAGTACAAGCCCGGCGACGCCGTGGTCCTCACCGGCTGGGGTGTCGGCGAGACGCATCTCGGCGCCTATGCGCAGCGTGCCCGGGTCAAGGGCGACTGGCTGGTGCCGCTGCCCGAGGGGCTCAGCTCCGAACAGGCCATGGCGATCGGTACGGCCGGTTACACCGCGATGCTGGCCCGGATGGCCCTCGACGCCCACGGGCTGACGCCGGCGCACGGGCCGGCGATCGTCACCGGGGCGTCGGGCGGTGTCGGATCGGTGGCGGTGGCGCTCCTGGCGCGGGCCGGCTGGCACGTGATCGCCTCCACGGGGCGGGACGGCGAGGCCGATTACCTCAAGGGCCTCGGCGCCGCCGAGATCCTCGACCGCACGGAACTGTCCAAGCCCGGCAAGCCGCTGGGCAAGGAGCGGTGGGCGGCCGGCATCGACGCGGTCGGCTCCACCACCCTGGCCAACGTGCTGGCCCAGACCCGCTCCGACGGCGCAGTCGCGGCCTGCGGGCTGGCCCAAGGCATGGACCTGCCGACCTCCGTGGCGCCGTTCATCCTGCGCGGCGTCTCGCTCCTCGGGATCAACAGCGTCACCACCCCGCAGGCGAAGCGCCGCGCGGCCTGGGCGCGCCTGGCCCGGGACCTCGATCTCGACAAGCTCGCCAGCATGACGCGCCGGGTCAGCCTGCAGGAGGTCGGCCGGCTCGGGCCGGAGATCCTAGCCGGCCGGATCCGCGGGCGGACCGTGGTGGAGGTCGGCTGAAGCTTCGCCTGGAACCCTTGCCGTTCCCGCCGCATTGCATCTCTTATGAGCGTAGCATTCGTCAAAGAGCCCGAGGGCGGGGAAGCCTTCGAGAATCTGCCCGACCGTCCCATCTCGCTGCACACGAACTTCGTCACGCCGGACGGCCTGACGCAGATCGAGGCCGAGGTCGCGCGTCTGGAGCGGGAGCTCGGCACCCTGGATCACGCCGACAAGGCGGAGGATTCCCGGATCGGGCGGGATCTGCGGTACTGGCTCGCCCGCAAGAACACCGCGCAGGTGGTCGAGCCGATCGACGGCCAGACGGTGCATTTCGGCGCCACCGTCACGATCCTGCGCGAGGACGAATCCGGGAAAGAGACGAAGCAGACCTTCCGCATCGTCGGCGAGGACGAGGCCGACCCGCACAAGGGCTCGATCTCCTACGTGGCCCCGCTCGCTCAGGCGATCACCGGCAAGAGCGTGGGTGACGTGGTCGAGGTCAACGGCAGCGAAGTCGAGGTCGTCGAGATCCGCGCCTGAACCTTACCGGCCCTCGAAGCGGGCCCGGAGCGGCAGGATCGCCTCGGCGAGATGCTCCATGAAGGCCCGAACCCGTCCGGCATGGCGCAGGTCGGGGTGGGTCAGAACCCAGAGGTCCGCCCCGATCTCCGGGTGTGGGCCGGAGAGCCGGCGCAGGGCGGGATCGGTATCCGCCTCGAAACACGGCAGCGGCCCGATCCCCAGTCCGGTCGTCACCGCTTCCTTCAGCCCCGTCACCGTGTTGATCCGCAGGCGAACTTTCTCCGGCGGTGCCCGCGTCTGGAGGAAGGATGCGAACAGGCCGCCCCCCACCGTCGAACCTGGAACCACCCAGGCTTCGTCGGTGAGATCGCCATAGGTCTGCCCGGCGCGTCCGTAGATGGCCCAGGCGAGACCGGTGAGACGGCGCCCGACCAGGGACTCGCTCGGGCTCCGGCTCGCGCGGATCGCCACGTCGGCGTCCCGGCGCGATAGGTTCAGCGCTTCCTCGGCCAGGATCAGGTCGATACGGATCTCCGGGTAGCGTGCGCAGAACGACGCCAGGATCGGCATCAGGATCCCGGTCGCGAAGTTCACCGGCGCCGTCACGCGCAACTCCCCGGAGGGCGTCTGCCCTTGGCCGGCGACCGTGCGGGAGAACCGGGTCACGTCGGTCTCGATCCGGCCGGCCGCCTCGATCATCGCCACGCCGGCCGGGGTTGGCACGTAGCCGGTACGCAGGCGCTCGAACAGGCGCACGTCGAGCCGGGTCTCGATCGACCCGAGGCGCCGGAACGCCGTGGAATGGTTGATCCCGAGCTGCGTCGCGGCCGCGGTCAGTCCACCCCGGTCGGCGACGGCTTTCACGAAGCGGAACTCGTCCCAGTCGAGCGACACGCCCGCCTCCTTGCATCCCTGCAAGGGCGTTCTTGCGTGGCGGGGCATTTTTGCAAAGCACAAAACGCGCGATGGAGATGCCACCGCGCCGCCCGGAGGATCTCGGCGGCGCTCCGCAACCCGAGACGGGAGATCGTTCGATGGCCAAGGTCCTGGTGCTGTACTACTCGACTTACGGACACGTGGAGCAGATGGCGTATTCCGTCGCCGAGGGCGCCCGGGAGGCCGGCGCCGAGGCGATTGTGAAGCGCGTGCCGGAGCTGGTGCCCGAGGAGGTCGCCCGGCAGAACCACTTCAAGCTCGATCAGACCGCGCCGATCGCCACCGTGGATGAGCTGCCCCAGTACGATGCGATCGTCTTCGGGACGCCGACCCGCTACGGCAACATGGCCGCGCAGATGAAGCAGTTCATCGACCAGACCGGCGGCCTGTGGATGAAGGGTGCGCTGGTCGGCAAGGTCGGCTCGGTCTTCACCTCCACGGCCTCTCAGCATGGCGGCCAGGAGACGACGCTGACGAGCTTCCACACCGTGCTGTTCCACCACGGCATGGTGGTGGTCGGCCTGCCCTACGCGTTCCCGGGCCAGGTGGGCGTCGAGGCGGTCAAGGGCAACACGCCCTACGGCGCCAGCACGATCGCGGACGGCGACGGCTCGCGCCAGCCGAGCGCGGTGGAGCTGGACGGGGCCCGGTTCCAGGGCCGCCACGTGGCCGGGATCGCGGCCAAGCTGGCCTGACAGGACAGCGCAAGAAAAAAGGCTCGGATTGCTCCGAGCCTTGAAGGAAAAAGGCCATTTGGGGGCTGAGAAGGCCTTCGTGAGCAGTGAACGGGTCGCGGCGTCATCCGTTCCACGGCGCCGATAAAAATAACCGTCGCCCTCAACGGGGTGCGGCGGCGCGGGCAAGGCGGTCGCGGATCGCCTCGCCCAGGCCGTCCGGGGGGATCGGCACCACCGCGATGGTGGCGGCCCCGGAGGTATCGAGCGTGCGCAGCGCCCCGAACAGGCGGGACGCCGCCTCCGCCGGATCGCCTGCCGGGCTCAGGTTCAGGCTCACGCGGGCCTCCGCGTGACCCTCGGGCCGCCCGGCCCCGAACAGCAGCACGGCCTCGCCGGGCTCGACGCGCGTCACGTCGAGGCGCACCCGCGCCCGGGGCGCGTAATGCGAGGCGAGCATGCCGGGGCCCGCCGGCCGCTCGGCATCGTCCATCACGGGACCCACCGGCTCGAAGCCCAGCACGGCGCGCAGCGCCGCCCGGGTGATCCCGCCCGGGCGCAGCAGGCGCGGGATGCCGTCGAGACACGCCACGACCGTCGATTCGACGCCCACCTGCGTGTCCCCGCCATCGAGCAGGGCGGCGATCCGCCCGGCGAGGTCATCGAGCACGTGATCGGCCCGGGTCGGGCTGACGCGGCCCGAGCGGTTGGCCGAGGGCGCCGCCACCGGACGGCCGACGGCCTCCAGCAGGGCGCGGGCGGTCGGATGTCCGGGGACCCGCAGGGCGACGCTGGACAGGCCGGCCCGGGCGAGGTCGCAGACCCGCGTACCCGGTCCGGCCGGAACCACGAGGGTCAGGGGCCCCGGCCAGAACGCCGCGGCGAGGCGCTGCGCGGATCCGTCGAAGCGGCCCTCGGCGAGCGCCGCATCGATGTCGGCCAGGTGGGCGATCAACGGGTTGAAGCGCGGCCGCTCCTTGGCGGCGAAGATCCGCGCCACCGCGGCGGCGTCGGTGGCGTCGGCGCCGAGCCCGTAGACCGTCTCGGTGGGGAAGGCCACGAGCTCGCCCGCCCGCAGCAGCGCCGCGGCCTGGGCGAGGCCGGCGGCGTCGGGGTCGAGCCGCCGGGTCGCGGCCGGGACCGTTGACCCGGGATCGTTCATGCGGGAAGCCGTCGCGAAGTGATGGCGGCGCGCCCGTCGCGCGCCTATCCTGGGGCCGCCGTAGCCCCGGTGCCCGGGCGCGGTCAAACCCGCCCCGGGCTGAACGCATGGGCGGCCGACAGGGGCGGCCGAGAGGAGCGACGACCCGATGAGCTACCGCGCCCCCGTTCCCGAGATGCTGTTCACCCTCCGGCACGTGGCCGGGCTGGACGGATTCGACCCGGCCGACGCCGAGGCGATCCTCACCGAGGCGGGGCGGATCGCCGGACAGGTGCTGGCGCCGCTGAACCGGGTCGGCGACCGGCACGGCACCCCGTTTGCCGACGGATCCGTCACCACGCCCCCCGGCTGGCGCGCGGCCTACCGCACCTTCACGGACGGGGGCTGGAACGGCCTCTCGGCCGAGGCCGACCATGGCGGCCAGGGCCTGCCGAAGCTGGTCGAGGCCGCCTGCACCGAGATGTGGAACGGCGCCAACCTCGCCTTCGGCCTCTGCCCGCTGCTCACCCAGGGCGGCATCGAGGCACTCGCGGCCCACGGCTCCGAGGACCTGAAGGCGCGCTACCTGGAAAAGCTCATCACCGGCGAATGGCCCGCCACCATGAACCTGACCGAGCCGCAGGCGGGCTCGGACCTCGCCCTGCTGCGCACCCGGGCCGAGCGCGCCGGCGACGGCACCTACCGGATCACCGGAGCCAAGATCTACATCACCTACGGCGAGCACGACCTGGCGGACAACATCGTCCACCTCGTGCTGGCCCGCCTGCCCGACGCGCCGGCCGGCACCCGCGGCATCTCGCTGTTCCTTGTGCCCAAGGTGCTGCCGGACGGGTCCGTCAACGACCTGCGCTGCTCCGGCGTCGAGCACAAGCTCGGCATCCACGCCTCGCCGACCTGCTCGATGGCGTTCGGCGATCACGGCGGCGCGGTCGGCTGGCTGATCGGGCAGGAGAACAAGGGGCTGGCCTGCATGTTCACGATGATGAACGCGGCCCGGCTCAATGTCGGCCTGCAGGGCGTCGGCGTCGCCGAGGCCGCGACCCAGCGGGCGCTCGCCTACGCGCAGGAGCGCCGGCAGGGCCGGGCGGTGGGCGCGGCCGAGCCGACGAGCCCGATCGTCGCGCATCCGGACGTGCAGCGGATGCTGCTGACCATGAAGGCCTATACGGCGGCGGCGCGCGGGATCTGCTACCTCACGGCCGCCGCGCTCGACGCTTCCCGGGGCCCGGAGGGGCAGGCCGCCCTCGACCGGGCCTCCCTGCTGACCCCGGTGGCCAAGGCCTTCTCGACGGATCTCGCCAACGAGGTGACCTCGCTCGGCGTGCAGGTCCATGGCGGCATGGGCTTCGTCGAGGAGACCGGCGCGGCCCAGCTGATGCGCGACGCCCGCATCCTCGGCATCTACGAGGGCACCAACGGTATCCAGGCCATCGACCTCACCGCCCGCAAGCTGCCGCTGAACGGCGGCGCGACAGTCCGGTCGCAGATCGCCTGGATGCGGCGGGCCGCGGAGGGGCTGCTCAAGGCGGGCGATCCCGCCTTCGGCCACATGGCGGCGCGGCTGCGCGACGGGATCGGCAGCCTCGACCGGGCGACCAGCCACCAGCTCGCGGCGCTGACCTCCAACCGCCCGAACGCGGCGCTCGCCGGCGCGACCCCGTATCTGCGCCTGTTCGGCCTCGCCCTCGGCGGCGCCTGCCTCGCCCGCAGCGCGCTCGCGGCCGCCGCCGACCTGAAGGCCGGCGAGACGGACCCGGCCCTGGCCGCCCGGATCGCGCTGGCCCGGTTCTACGCCGAGAATCTTCTGGTAGCCTCGGGTGGGCTTGAGCAGAGCGTCGTCGAAGGCGGGACCTTCACCGACGATGCCGCGCTGGCGCTGGCGGTTTGAGGGGGCGGACATGGCCGACACCATCGCGATCACCGACCTCGAAGGCGGCGTCCGCCTGATCACCCTGAACCGGCCGGAGAAGAAGAACGCCCTCACGGGGGCGATGTACGACGCGATGCGCGCGGCCCTGGCGGAGGCGGATGCGTCCGAGGGCATCGGCGCCGTAGTCTTCGCCGGGCAACCCGGGATGTTCAGCGCCGGCAACGACCTTGCCGACTTCATGGGCAGCGCCGCGGGCGGTTTCAGCGCCTCGCCGGCCCTGGCCTTCATCCGCCAGCTCGCCCGCACCCGCACGCCGATGGTGGCGGCGATCGACGGGATTGCGGTCGGCATCGGGGCGACGCTCAGCCTGCATTGCGACCTCGTCTATGCCAGCCCGGCAGCGCGGCTGCGCATGCCGTTCGTGGAACTCGGCCTCGTGCCGGAGGCGGCCTCGAGCTACCTGCTGCCCCGGCGGGTCGGGCGCCTCAAGGCGACGGAGCTGCTGCTCCTGTCCAGCCCGCTCGACGCCGACGAGGCGCTGGCACTGGGCCTCGTCAACGCGGTGCTGCCGGCCGACATGCTTCTGGAGCAGGCCATCGCCCAGGCGGCCAAGCTCGCGGCCCTGCCGCGCGGCGCGCTGGCGGCGTCCCGGGCGCTGATCCGCGGTGACCAGGCGCAGGTCGAAGCGGCCCTGGAGGCGGAGGCGCGGGCCTTCGACGCGCAGCTGCGCTCGCCCGAATCCCAGGAGCGGCTCGCGGCCTTCCTGACGCGTGCCAAGCCCGCCGCGTCGGCGTGAGCACGCCCCCCGATCTGTCCCACAAGATCTGCCTGGTCGCCGGTGCCTCCCGGGGCGTCGGGCGGGGCCTGGCCCGGGCCCTCGGCGAGGCCGGGGCCACCGTGATCGTCACCGCCCGCTCCAGCGAGACCGGCCCGCGCACCGAGATGCGGCCGGAATCGATCGAGGACACCGCCCGCCTGGTCGATGCAGCCGGCGGGCGCGGCCATCACTACCTCTGCGACCACCGCTCGGAGCGGGCCACGGATGAGCTGATTCATTGGGCGCTGCGCCGGTTCGGGCGGATCGATGTCGCGGCCTGCAGCGTCTGGGGCGGCAACGAGGGCTACGACGGCGAGCGCTACCCGGACGGGGCCGGCTGGGGCACGCCGTTCTGGCGCCGGTCGGCCGAACCGTATCTGGGGTTCCTCCAGGCCGGGCCGCTGCCGGCGCTGCTGCTCGCCCGGGCGGTCGCCCCGTCCATGGTGGCGGCGCGGTCCGGCTTGATCGCGCTGGTCTCGTTCGGGACCGAGGATTACCTCGGCGACGTGTTCTACGATTCCGCCAAGGCTGCGACCAACCGGCTGGCGCTCGCCTTCGGGCAGGACCTCGCGCCCTACGGCGTGACCGCGCTCGGCCTCTCGCCGGGCTTCGTCGCCACCGAGCGGGCCCGGGATCTCGGGCAGGACGAGCGGGCCACCGAGGGGCCGCTCTATGCCGGCCGGGCGCTCGCCGCCTTGGCCGCCGACCCAGACGTCGCCACCCGGGCCGGAGCCGTGCTGCACGCGGGCGACCTCGCCCGGATCTACGGCTTCAGCGATGCCGACGGTACCCAGCCGGAGCGCTTCCGCGTCGGGCCCTGACCGCCCCGCCGAAACCGGTTCGACCCGCCGCGGGAGCGAAAAACGGCCTTAATTCTCCGGCACGCTCGTCCGTAATTGGCCGCTTCGGCACTTCGGTGTTTGAGCCGGCTCACTTCGGTGCGACGAGGAAAACAAGCATGTCGGATGCGAATACAGCCCCGCGCGTGCTGATGGTATTCCCCAAGTTCTACGAAAACTCGATGTGGAACTTCAAAGAGGCCATGGAGCTGCAGGGCGCCCGCGCACCCGCGCCGCCGCTGGGCCTGATCACACTGGCCGCGATGCTGCCGCCGGCCTGGCAGGTGAGCTTGGTCAACCGCAATTGCGAGGACCTCACCGACGCGCAGATCCTGGCGGCCGACCTGGTGATGACCGGCGGCATGCTCCCCCAGGAGCCGGACTGCCTCGTCGTGATCGACAAATGCGCGGCGCTCGGCGTCCCGGTCTGCGTCGGCGGCCCGGCCCCGACCTCGACCCCGGAGATCTACGACAAGGCCGACTTCCTGGTGCTGGGCGAGGCCGAAGGCATCCTCGCCACCTTCGTGGAGGCCTGGGAATCCGGCGCCCGCCGCGGCCGGTTCACCGCGGAGAAGTTCAAGGCGGACGTCACGACCAGCCCGATCCCGCGCTTCGACCTCCTGAATTTCAGCCACTACCTGTATATCGGTGTCCAGTTCTCGCGCGGCTGCCCGTTCACCTGCGAGTTCTGCGACATCATCGAGTTGTACGGTCGCTCGCCGCGCACCAAGACCACGCCGCAGATGCTGGCGGAACTCGACCGGCTCCACAGCCTCGGCCATCGCGGCCATGTCGACTTCGTGGACGACAACCTGATCGGCAACAAGAAGGCGATCAAGCTGTTCCTGCCGCACCTCATCAAATGGCAGGAGGCGCACGGCTACCCGTTCAAGTTCTCCACCGAGGCCTCGCTGAACCTCGCGGACGACGACGAGCTGCTCGGGATGATGCGGGACGCGAACTTCTTCGCCCTGTTCACCGGGATCGAGACGCCCGACGAGGCGACGCTGATCCAGACCCAGAAGAAGCAGAACACCAAGCGGTTGATCGCCGACAGCGTGCACAAGCTCTACGAGCACGGCATGTTCGTCACCGCCGGCTTCATCGTCGGCTTCGACACCGAGAAGGACAGCATCAGCAAGGCGATGTCGCTGTGCATCAGCCAGACCGGCATCCCGATCGCGATGGTCGGCCTCCTCTACGCGATGCCGAACACCCAGCTCTCGCGCCGCTTGCGCAAGGAAGGCCGCCTGTTCGAGAACTTCGCCTACACCACCGCCGAGCAAGGCGACCACTGCACGCAAGGGCTCAACTTCGTGACCCTGCGCCCGCAGCAGGACGTGCTCGCCGATTACCGGGACGTGCTGGCCGAGATCTACGACCCGCCGAACTTCTTCGCGCGCGTCCGCGAGATCTCCCGCCGGGTGAAGCGGCCCAAATTCGCGGCCCACAAGCTCGACTGGCGCCACGTCGCGCGCGATCTGGGGTCGCTGCTGCGGATCTGCTGGCGGATGACCGTGCGACGGCCCGAGCTGGCCAAGCACTTCTGGGGCGTGTTCCTGCAGACCGCCCGCCACAATCCGGCGGCCCTGGAGGCGGTGGTCACCAACATGGTGATCTACCTCCACGTCTACCCGTTCTCGCGCTACGTGATCCGCGAGATCAACGGCCGGATCGCCGAACTCGAAGCCGGCCGCTGGGTGTCGCCCCCGATCCTGGCCCCCGAAAAAGACAGCGGCGCCAAGGCCGCCCCGGTCGGCAAGGTGGTCGCCCGCGCCGAGGTCAAGCACCTCGCCGCGGTGGCCTGACCGGCCGCGCCGGCGTTACGCCGCGCGCACCGTCTGCAGGAAGGCGCCGATCTCCCGGCGCAAGGCCTCGGATTGCGCCGACAGGCTCTCGGCCGAGGCGAGCATCCGGGTGGCGGCCGTGCCGGTCTCGTCGGCGGCGCGGGCGACCGCGTCGATCGTGCCGGTGACCGAACCGGTCCCGGCGGCCGCGTCGGCGATGCTGCGGGCGATTTCCTGGGTCGCCGCGCCCTGCTGCTCGACCGCCGCCGCGATGGACGTCGCCACCCCGTCGATCTCGCGGATCCGGCCGGTGATGCCGTCGATGGCGTCCACGGTCTGGCCGGTCGCGCCCTGGATCCGGCCGACCTGCGCGGTGATCTCGTCGGTCGCCTTGGCGGTCTGCGCGGCCAGCGCCTTCACCTCGGACGCCACGACCGCGAAGCCGCGCCCGGCCTCGCCGGCCCGGGCTGCCTCGATCGTGGCGTTCAGGGCCAGCAAGTTGGTCTGGCCGGCGATGTCGGAGATCAGCCGCACCACGTCGCCGATCCGGCCCGCGGCCTCCCTCAGCTCCTGAACCAGGCCGGCGGTCCGGCCGGCCTGACCGACCGCGCCCCGGGCCAGGTCGGCGGAGCCGTCGACCTGGCGGCCGATCTCCTGCACCGAGGCGCCGAGCTCCTCGGCCGCCACCGCCACCGTGCCGACATGGGCGGTCGCCTCCTGTGCGGCGCTCGCCACCGTGGCCGAGCGCTCGGCCGTGCGGGTCGCCGTGCTGGTCATGGCCTCGGCATTGGAGCGGAGATCGAGCGCCGCCTCCGTCACCGCCGCCAGGACGCCACCGATCGCGGCCTCGAAGCCATCGGCCATCTCCTGGACGGCCCGCCGCCGCTGCGCCTCGGCGCCGGCCTGGGCGAGCGCCGTCTCCTGCTCGAGGGCGCGGGTGTGAATCAGGTTGTCCTTGAACACCTGGACGGCCGCCGCCATCGCGCCGATCTCGTCCCGGCGGCCGGTGCCGGGGATCGCCACGGCGGCGTCGCCCTCGGCCAGGCGGCCCATGGCGCCGGTCATCCGCTGGATCGGGCGGGCGATGCCGAACAGGGCGAACAGCATCGCCGCCGCCGCGACCGCCAGCGCCACCGCGGTCGCGACCAGGGCGGTGAGCTTGGCCGAGGTCGCATTGTCGGCGGTGGCGGCGACGTTCCCGTCGGTCTGCGACCGGGCCAGCGCGATCGCCTCGGTGAGGCTGCCGACCGCCGCATCGTTCTGGGCGCCCGTCTCCGGGTCGAGGACGAGCTTGAGGGCGCCGTCCCGGTCGCCGGCGATCATCAGCTCGACAACCTGGAGCTGGATGTTCTGGTAGGCGTTCCAGGCGCCGGTGAACCGCTCGTAGGTCTCGCGCGCCTTCGGAGTCGCGAGGCGGCCCTGGTAGGCCTGGCGCAGTTCGGACAACGCCCCGAGGCCGTCGGTCAGCGCCGTCTGGTTCTTGTCGAGGGTCGCGAAGTCCGGCGATCCCGCGACCAGCCGGTACAGCTTCAGCCGCACGTCGCGCACCGCCATGCCGATGGCCTCGGCCTCGTTCTGGGCCGGAAGCCAGACCTGCGAGACCTCCTTGGCGTCCTGTTCGATCTCGGACAGGCGGACGACGCTGACGACCCCCTGGCCCGCAGCCGCGAGGGCCAGCAGGCCGATGGCTCCGCAAAGGACGGTCTTCAGAGAGAATCGCATCGGGGCTTCCGTCGTCGCGGCCAGCCGCGCTTCCGGGTGCAAGGATCTCCGGGATATATCTTAACGTTTTATCTGCGGCCGGAAACTATTCGCGACTAAAGCCACTTCTTCCAGCGAAAGAAAACGTAGGGCAGGATCGCGGCAACGAACATCATCACCACGGCCATGGGGTAGCCGAACGGCAGTTCCAGTTCCGGCATGGACTTGAAGTTCATGCCGTAGATCGAGGCGATCAGCGTCGGCGGCATGAATACGACGGCCATGACCGAGAACAGCTTGATGATGTTATTCTGCTCGAGGTTGACTAGGCCGAGCGTCGCATCAAGCAGGAATTGAATTTTCGTGGACAGGAAGGTGGCGTGCTCTTCCAGCGATTGAAGATCGCGCAGGGTCGAGCGGACATCCTCCCGAAGGTCGCGGGGTGCCTTGTTGGTCCGATAGGTCGCCGACAGCGAAAGCAGGATCCGCTCCATCGAGACCAGGCTCTCGCGCTGCTTCGAGATCAGGTCACCATGGCGTCCGAGCGCCCGCAGGGTATCCTGAAGGGCAGTGTTGCGGGCGGACGGGTCGTCCTGCACTTCGAAGATCTTGCCCGACAGCCGATCGATCCGCTCGCCCTGGAGCTGGAGCACGTCCGCGGCCCGGTCGATCACCGCCTCGATCAGCCCGGCCAGGATGGCCTCGCCGGAGACCGCGGAGGCGCTGCCGTTGCCGGTCGTGCGGCCGGCCCGCTGGGTGTACATCCGGAAGGCCTGGGGTTCCTCGTGGCGCACGGTCACGAGGCGGCTGCCGCGCAGGATGAAGGTGATGCCGGCCAGCCCGGGCTCCTCGGCATCGCTGACCTTCGAGAGCACCCGCCCGGTCATGTAGCGGGCACCCTCCTCGACGTAGAGCAGCTCCGAGGGCTCGATGTCCTTCATCTCCTCGCGGGTCGGCACCTCGATGCCGGCGAAGGCCTCGACCTTGAGTTCCTCCTCGCGGCTCGGGCGAATCAGGTCGAGCCAGACGGTGTCCTCGGGGATCGTGTCCTGGAGATCGACGATTCGGCGCTCAAGCAGCGAGGATCCGGCGCCGGTTGAGGGCTGGTGGATGAAAATCACGACGGTGTCTCGGGTGCAAAACGGTCACTGGGCGGCGCCGGGTCCGATCCGCATCCGGCACGGCGGCTCCAAGCGCAAGCTGTGCCGTGGGTGTGGCGTTGTTTTCTGACGCTTCCGTGACATCGCGGCCCGCATCGACGAAGCGGTGCCGTCAGGCCCGACGTTCAGTTGCAGCCTTCGCAGACGCTGTCCTCGATCTTGTCGGTCAGGGCGCGCTCGCGCCGCTGCTCCCGCCGCGACGGAATCTCGCCCGCGCCCAGCGACGTACCGGGCGGCATCGTCACGCCGAGGCTGTTGGTGTTCGGCGCCGTGATCGTCGATTGCGGCCCTCCGCCGATGCCGGTCTCATCGGCGGCGCGCGGCTGAGCCGCCAGCGTGGCCGGCAAGGCGAGGCTCAGCGCGGGGAGGCTCAGCACGACGAGGGCGAACAGGCGGATCGAGGCTGTGGTCATGACACCTCCAGTCATCGTGAGAAGGTCAGAATCTACAGCAAGTTGCAAGCCTGCAATCCGCAATCCTTCCCGCCGCAAGCTTCTCGATCTTGTGAGCCTCTCGATCTTGCTCGCCTCAGCGACGGCGCGGGGCCTCGCGCCGGAACACGCCGACCATCTCGACATGGTCCGAATGCCGGAACTGGTCGACCGGCGTCACCGATTCGAGCTGGAACCCGCCGGCCGTGAGCGTCGCCGCGTCCCTCGCGAAGGTGCCGGTATCGCAGGACACGCCGATCGCCACCGGCACCCGCGAGGCGGCGATCTGCCGGGCCTGGGCCTCGGCGCCGGCCCGGGGCGGGTCGAACACGACCGCGTCGAACCCGTCGAGTTCCGTGGGCAGCAGCGGCCGGCGGAACAGGTCCCGGCGCTCGGTGGTGATCTGGCGCAGGCCCGTCGCGGCCCGGGCCGACCGGTCGAGCCCGCCGAGCGCCGCCGCATCCGCCTCGACGGCGTGGACCGCGGCTGTCCGCGCCATCGCCAGGGCGAGGGGTCCGCAGCCCGAGAACAGGTCGGCGACCCGCCGCGGACGGCGCCCCAAGGCCGCCACGCTCAGCGCGGTGAGGATGGCCTGCCCGGCCGCAGTCGCCTGCAGGAAGCCCCCGGGCGCCGGATAAAGGCGGCTTTCGGCATCCGTGACCGAGACCGGCTCGGCCTCCATCAGGCGCTCGCCGTGGAGCGACAGCCGGGCCAAGCCCAGCTCGCCCGCGATCCGAACCAGCGCGGAGGCAACACCGCCGGTCACCGGGCCGTGTCCACGCAGGTCGATGTCGAGGCCCTGGTCGGTGGCGGTCACGGCGACGTCCAGGGGCTTACGGCCGTGGCCCAGCGGCCCGGCGAGCCGGCGCGCCACCGCGGGGGCCGGATGCAGGGCCGGCACCGTGATCGGACAATGGTCGATCGGCACGAGCGCGTGGCTGCGCGCCGCCATCAGGCCGGCCTCGCCCTGTCCGTCGATCTCCCGAACGTGCAACGTGATGCGGCGGCGCCCGGCCCCGTGCGCGTCGATCGCGGCCCCCGGCTCGACGCCGAGACGGGCCTGCGACAGGGCCTGCGCGACGAGGCCGCGCTTCCAGGACAGCTCCGCGGCGGGCGCGAGATGCTGCGTCCGGCAGCCGCCGCAGCGCATGTAATAGGGGCAGAACGGCTCGACCCGGTCGGGGGAGGGCTGCACGATGCCGACCAGCTCGGCTCGCTTTCCCTCCCGGCGGATCGTCACCCGCTCGCCGGGCAGCGTGTAGGGGACGAGGATCCCGTCCTCCGCGATGCCGTCGCCACGGGCACCGAGCTCCCGGATCGTGACCGTTTCGCTCATGACAGGTTTGCGCCGATCAAAAATTCGGAATTGCCGTCGCCACCCGGCACGGGCGAATCGATCAGGCCCAGAATCGTCGCGCCGAGCCCCTCCAGCACGAAGCGGACGGCATCGCAGACCTCCGCGTGGACGGCCGGATCGCGCACGAGGCCGCCGCGCCCCACGCGCTCGCGCCCGGCCTCGAATTGCGGCTTGACCAGCGCGACGATCGCGGCGCCGGGAGCGAGCAGCGCCGGCAGGGCCGGCAGCACCAGCCGCAGGCCGATGAAGCTCACGTCGACGCTCGCCATTGCGGGCCGCGGCACGAGCCGCGCCGGATCGAGGGCGCGGATATCGGTTCCCTCCAGGCTGGTGACGCGGGAATCCGCGGCCAGCCGCGGATGCAGCTGCCCGCGGCCGACATCGACCGCGTGGACATGGGCGGCGCCACGGGCGAGCAGCACGTCCGTGAAGCCGCCGGTCGAGGCGCCGACGTCGAGGCAGACGAGGCCCGCGGGATCCAGCCGGAACGCGTCCAGCGCCGCCGCGAGCTTCAGCCCGCCCCGGGAAGCGTAAGGGTGCTCGGGGGCGGCCTCGATCCGCGCCCCCGGGGGGATCGCCTCCGAGGGCCGTGCCAGCGGCCGGCCGTCCACCCGCACCAGCCCGGCCCGGATCGCGGCCTGCGCCCGCGCGCGGCTCTCGAAATGGCCGTGCTCCACCAGGAACAGGTCGGCCCGCTTTGGCGCAGGCGCGCGGTGCGCGGGCGCTCCGCCTGCCGGTATGGGCCGTTCTCCGGTCATCAGGGCTTTACAGGCTCGCGTCAGGGCTACGGCAAAGGTTTCGGGGGCCGGCCCTGTCGAAGGGGCGGCGTGCCCCCTACCTAGACCGGGCTGGAGAGGAGAGCTACCGTATGACACGCATCCTGCCGCTGCTCGCGCTGCTGGGACCCTTCGCGGCGAGCGGCGCCTTCGCCCAGGAGCCGGCAGCCCCCAAGCCGACCGAGACGTTCCAGGCGCCGGTCAAGAACGCCAAGGGCGACCCGATCGGCACGATCGCGATCCGCGACGGCGCCAACAGCCTCGTGTTGCGCGTCGCCATCCAGCCCGGCGGATTGCCGCCCGGCTGGCACGGCATGCATTTCCACGCGGTCGGCGATTGCTCGGATCCGAAATTCCTGAATTCGAAGGCCCACGTGAACCACGACCAGAGCAAGCACGGCCTGCTCAATCCGGATGGACCCGACGAGGGCGACCTGCCGAACCTCTACGTGGCGCAGGACGGCTCGGGGAATGCCGAGGTGACCAGCGAGACGCCGCTCACCGGCGAGGGCGGCCTCAAGGACGGCGACGGCTCGGCGCTGATCATCCACGCCAACGAGGACGACCACACGACCCAGCCGATCGGCGGCGCCGGCGACCGGGTCGCCTGCGCGGTGATCAAGTAGGGCCTCGTCCAGAACGGCGGATTTCGGCTTTCGGGACGCGGCGATGCGCGAGCGCCGGTCAGGCGGCGTTCGGCGAGGGCACCAGGGGCGGGATCGGGCGCGGGCGCCCGGCCTCGTCGATCGCCACGAAGGTGAGGGTGGCCTGCGTCACCCGCTCGCGGACCTGGGTGCAGAACCGGCGCGCCCAGGCCTCGACCTCGATCTTCATCGAGGTGCGGCCGACATGCGAGACCCGGGTGTAGACGCACAGCACGTCGCCGACCCGGACCGGGCGGATGAAGGTCATCGCGTCGAGGGCCACGGTGACGACCCGGCCCTGGGCCCGGTCCACGCCGGCGATGCCGCCCGCCTGATCCATCTGGGTCAGCACCCAGCCGCCGAAGATGTCGCCGTTGGCGTTGGTGTCGGCCGGCATCGCGATGGTCCGGACCGTCAGGTCCCCCCGCGGCAGGTCCGCGTCGGGGGGCGGCGCCTGCTCACCCTCGAGGTTCGCGCGTGCGACGTGCTGCATGCCGTCCATCCGCCTGTCTCGCGCGCCGTCAGGAAAGGATGCCGGCGAGCTTGAGCCCGGCCGCCAGCAAGATGGCGGCTGCGCCCAGGATGCATTCGAACGGGATCGATTGCCAGAGGTCCGGCGTCGCGGCCGTGGGCTCGGCGCGCTGCGCGATATCGTTCATCGGGTTTCCTCCCGGGCAGGCCGATCTGTCGCCGGCGCGTCCCGTTCCTGCATTATACGGCATGGAGACCGGCTACGCATCTCGAATCAGCGCATGGAAAAGCCCGGCGGCTCGTGGGAGCCGCCGGGCCTGTCAGCGTCGTGGACCGCTCAGTAGAAGAACCGGCGACGGTAATAGGGGCGACGGTAGAACGGGCGCGGGCCGTAATAGAACCGGCGGCGGTAGTACGGACGGCGGTAGAACGGGCGCGGGCCATAGAACCGACGGCGGTAGTAGTACTGGGCCTTCTGGGCTACGGCCGGCGCGGCGTCGGCGGGCAGGGCGATGCCCGGACCGACCGGCGCGGCCGATGCGCCCTGCGGCGCCGCGGCCGCAAAGCCCAGCACCAGCAGGGCCGCGAGCAGGAATTTCCTCAGCACGTCTCGACTCCCTTCGCGTGATTGCGTCTTCGACGACGAACCGCACGCGGGACGAGAGCCCGGTCGGCGGTCCGAAACGCTGCAACGCACGGGCGATGGGAAGCGTTGCAGCGTAACCGCTACGGAGATTCGGACAGGGTTTATTTTTATCCCGGCCCCGTAGGCGGCCCGCTGCGCCGGGACGCAGCGTGCCGCGCCGACCCCGCGATCAGGCGATCTTGGTGGTCATGTCCTCGATGCGGGCCTCTGTGCTCTGGCGGACGAGGGCGATGCCGTGCTCGCAATCCTCGCGGCGAAGGTAGCCCTCTCCGGAATCCGCGATCACCTCGCCGTTGCGCGCGCGCAGGCGCCAGCGCCACTCGCCCTTGGCATCCCGATAGAGTTCGAACCGCATGGTGCAGCCTCTCGTCCGACGTGTCGGTGAGATGGGACGCCCCGCGCAAAAAAGAAGCCGCCCCGGGAGGTTCCCCGAGGCGGCGTCCGTACCGGTCTAGACGAATCCCGGTCTCAAAAGGTCGAGACCTTTCGCGGGAGCAGGGCAGAGCCCTGCGGATCTCTCAGTGGTTCCGGCGTGGAACCCTGTCGTCAGGAGCGGGGCGACCGCTCCAGCCAGCCGATGGTGCGGCCTTCGCCGTTGCCGCTGCCGGCGCTGCGCGGGCGGGCATCGGCCCGCTGGGGCCGGCTGTCCCGCGCCGGGCGCGCCTGCTGCTGGGCCGGGCGCTCGCCCTGCGGACGGGCGGGCCGGTCCGAACGGGCCTCGCGTCCCTGCGGGGCGGGACCGCGACCGTCGCCGCGGCCGCCTTCCGGACGGCCCTGGCGCGGCGCACCCTGACCCTGGCCGCCGCCGCCGAAGCCGCGGCCGCCTTCCGGACGGCCCTGCTGGGGACGGCCCTGCTGCGGACGGGACCGCTGACCCGGACGGCCACCGGCCGGACGCTGCTGCTGGCGCTCGGGCCGACGCTCCTCCTCGCGGGCGATCTCGGCCGCTTCCTGACGGGACGGCGGCGAGAAGCCCTCGGGGAAGCCGGCGACCGGCACGCTCTGGCGGGTCAGCCGCTCGATGTCGCGCAGGTAGGCCCGCTCCTCGTCGTTGCAGAACGAGATCGCCAGACCGGTCGCCCCGGCGCGCGCGGTGCGGCCGATGCGGTGGACGTAGCTCTCCGGCACGTTCGGCAGATCGAAGTTGATTACGTGGCTGACGCCGTCGACATCGATGCCGCGGGCCGCGATGTCGGTGGCCACCAGAACCCGGCAATCGCCGTCCCGGAAGGCCTGGAGCGCCCGCTCGCGCTGCGGCTGGCTCTTGTTGCCGTGGATCGCGGCGCCGGCGATGCCGGCCTTGTCGAGGCCGCGCACGACCCGATCCGCGCCATGCTTGGTGCGGGTGAAGACCAGGACGCGGTCGATGGCCGAATCCCGCAGGATGTGGGCGAGCAGCGCCTGCTTCGCGCCGGTGTGGGCGAAGATGACCGTCTGCTCGACGCGCTCGGCCGTGGTGGCGACCGGGGTCACGGCGACCTGCACCGGATCCTTCAGGTATTGGCTGGCGAGCCCGGCGATGTTCTTCGGCATGGTCGCCGAGAAGAACAGGCTCTGGCGCTGGGCCGGCAGCAGCTTCACGATGCGCTTGAGGGCGTGGATGAAGCCGAGGTCGAGCATCTGGTCGGCCTCGTCGAGGACCAGGATCTCGACGCCCTCGAGGGTCAGGGAGCGGCGCTCGATCAGGTCGATCAGGCGGCCCGGGGTGGCGACCAGGATGTCGACGCCCGGAGCCAGCGCCCGCTCCTGGCGGCTGATGGTGACGCCGCCGAACACCACCGTGGTGGTGTAGGACAGGTGGCGCCCGTAATCCGAGAAGGACTCGGCGATCTGGTTGGCGAGCTCGCGGGTCGGCGAGAGCACCAGCACCCGGCAGCCGCGGCGCGGGGCCCGGCGGTCCGAGAGCGAGAGGCGGTGCAGGATCGGCAGCGCGAAGGCCGCGGTCTTGCCGGTGCCGGTCTGGGCGATGCCGCAGAGGTCGCGGCCCTCCATGGCCGGCGGGATCGCCTGGGCCTGGATCGGGGTCGGCGTGACGTAGCCAGCCTCGCCGAGCGCCCGCAGCACGGGCTGGGCAAGGCCGAAATCGGTGAATTGGGTCAAAGAAATATCCGATGCAGCAGGGCCGGCCGGGCGCTTCGCGTTCGGTGCGAGCAGCGCAGAAATCTGGTCGGTCCGTTGGCAGGGGGCAGCCCGCGTGATGGGGCGGCCCGGGTGCATGCACGTTATGAAGAGGGGGGCCGGATCACGCCGGAAGGCGCCCGATCCGTCACGCAGCCCCCTCAAGCGGGCCATGACGGCCGCTGACGCTGCATCGCCGATATGCGGGTGTGCGCCTGCGAAGTCAATGCATCGCTTGGCGCGGGATGACATGGCACCGATCGCCTGGGTGCACGGCTCGGCGCCGCCGCTAGGCCTGTCCGAGGTGGATCGCTCGCGCGATCGCTGCCGGATCCCGCAATGCCGGGCAGGCTCAGGCCGCTTTGCGCCGCGTCTGATGGTAGAGGCCCGCCGTCAGACCCGCGAACAGCACCAGGCCGCCGATCAGCGCGGGGCCCGCGAACCCATCGCCCGCCAGCGCCAGGACGGCATCGTTGCCCGCGATGTAGACGATCAGCGCGAAGGCGACGCCCCACAGGCTCTCGCCGACGATCAGGCCAGTCGCCGTCAGGATGCCCAGTCGGACCGCCCGCTCCGGATCGGCCCGGCGGCGCGCCCAGCGCTCGTAGACCGTGCCGATCACCGCGCCGGCCACCAGGGGCACGACCAGCGTCATGGGCAGGTAGATCCCGAAGGCGGTGGCCAGCGGGGGCAGGCGGAGACGCTTCAGCCGGCCGAGGGTCTCGTCCAGCGCGACCAGCCCCAGGCCGGCGGCCGCGCCCCAGCCCAGCATGCGCCAGTTGCCCTCGCCCGAGAGCACGCCCTTGGCCAGGGTCGAGATCAGGCCGGCCTGCGGCGCGGCCAGCGCGTTCGGCCCGGCCCCGGGCGTCCCGACGAAGCCGAAGCTCGTCGCCAGCACGTTGAGTACCGGCGGGATGATCGCCGACCCGAACACCACCCCGACGACCAGCGCCGCCTGCTGCTTCCACGGCGTCGCCCCGACCAATTGGCCGGTCTTGAGATCCTGCAGGTTGTCGTTCGCGATGGCGCAGATGCTGAACACGATGCCGGTGACGGTCAGCACGTAGGCGACGAGCGCCCCGCCGCTCTGCGCATCCCCGTCGCGGCCGAGCAGCCCCAGCAGCATCGCCGAGCTCGCCAGCGCGGCCAGGATGCCGATCCCCGAGAGGGGCGAGTTGGACGAGCCGATCAGCCCGGCCATGTAGCCGGTCACGGCGGCCACCACGAGCCCGATCACCAGGACGAACAGCAGGCCGCCCGCGACTAGCAGGACGCCATAGCGCTCCAGGCTCGTGCCGGCGAGGACGTCCCACAGCAGCCAGCCGATCGGCAGCAGAAGGCTCGCCGAGACCACGAGGACGACCGCGATCGGCAGATCGCGCTCCTCGAGCGCCAGCGTCGCGCCGGCGTGGCGCGCCCGCCCGGTCGCGAAGGCCGAGCGGATGCCGCCCAGCACCGGGCGCGCGATCCGGATCAGCGTCCAGAGCGCGGCCACGCCCATCACGCCGGCGCCGAAGAACCGCACCTCCTGCCGGAACGCCGCGCCGACCCAGGCCTCGACACTGACGTCCGGCATCGGCTGCTGCGCGGTCAGGATCGGGACCAGCACGGCCCAGCCGATCGCCAGCCCGAGCGCCATCGCGGCTCCCACCGACAGGCCGACCAAATGGCCGACGCCCAGCAGCGCGAGGGACAGGTTGCCGGCGATCCCGGTCGCGCCCGCGCCGACGCGGAACCAGAGCGCGGCGCTGTCGAGCACCAGCCGGGTCTGCGCCAGCGCCGCGAAGCCGGCCGAGGCCAGGCTGTTCCAGACCAGGATGCGCAGGCCCAGCGCGCTGTCCGCCTGCCCGGCGGCGCCCTGGGTGCCGAGCGCCAGCACCTCCGCGGCGGCCCGCCCCTCGGGGTAGGGGAGGTCCAAATCGACCACGAGGGCGCGGCGCAGCGGCACGGACAGCATCACGCCCAGGATCCCGCCCGTGGCGGTGATCCCCGCAGTGGTGAGCCACGGGAACCCGTGCCACCAGCTGATCATCACCAGGCCCGGCAGCACGAAGATGATGCACGAGAGCGTGCCGGCCGCCGAGGCGACAGTCTGGACGATGTTGTTCTCCAGCATCGTCGCGCCGGGCAGGTGCCGCAGCACCGCCATGGAGATGACCGCGGCCGGGATCGATGTGGCGAAGGTGAGCCCGATTTTGAGGCCGAGATAGACGTTGGCGGCGGTGAACAGCAGCGTCAGCGCGCCGCCGAGCAGGAGGCCGCGCCAGGTCAGTTCGGCCGGTTGAGCGCCGCTGGACATGCGAATCGGGTTCCGGAAGCCAAGGTCCCGATTTTATCGGTAGGCGGCTGAGAGATGCAACCGTCCTTCCCGTGTCCGTGTAAGTATTTATTCAATATCGATGTGATTATTTATATCAGCAACATCAAAAAATACGCCGGAAGACAGAAATTATGGTTCCGATATTGGACGATCGATATTTCATGCGATCGAACATCTAGCCTCGCGCGAACACCCCGCACCGTGGGCGTGGTCGGAGCGGTGTGGGAGCGTCGAGACTGCCGGGCGATGACGAGCGCCTTGCCGAGGCGGTGTCCGCCCGTCTGTGGTTGACGTTCCACCACGGATGCCGGGCCTGGAAAGGGTTCGACTGTGAGTCGCTCGGCCGCCTGCACGCGAAGGGGCCGAGCGCCGATCCGGTCGGCCGGGCCAAGTCCGTGGTGCTGGCGTGGTGCTGACTGGGGAAGGCCTGCGCCGATCCGAAGCGCTGTTCACCCGCAACGATTGAACGGTTCGCCTCTGCGGCCGAGCGCAGGGCTGCTGGCTGCAAAACGAAGGTCCGACACAATCAACGGCTGAAGCCGTGAACCCGACGGAACGCCGAGCGATCGCAGAAAAAACACCACAACAAACGTGTGGTGCGGCCAAGAGGACTCGAACCTCCACCCCTCGCGGGACTAGCACCTCAAGCTAGCGCGTCTACCAATTCCGCCATGGCCGCATCGGACGCGAAGATCCGCCCGTTCGCCCGACCGATGCGACCTCCGGGGAAACCCTCGGGTCGCCGTCATGTCGGGCGGCGCAGCGGATAACAGATCGATCCGCCGCCGACAAGCGCCGCGCTCAAACGGACGCGTAGTTGTCGTCCAGGAACGGCGTCGCGCTGTCGCCGATCGTGGTGCCGGGCTCGATGATCGCCGCCGCCTTGCGGATCAGCTCGGTCACCTCGACGGAGATGCGGTCGCCGGTGACCACGATCTGGCCGCGGGCGATCGGGTGGTCGTTGGCCAGGATCTCGACCATGTCGCTGTCGCTGGATTCCAGCTCGATCACCGCGCCGCGGCCCATGCGCAGGAGCATGTGCAGCGGCATCCGGGCCCGGCCCAGCACCACCGTCAGATCGACCTTCAGGGTCTCGAAGACCGCCACCGCTCGCCCATCCCGTCTCGCCGCCGACCTAGTGCACCCAAAGCTTGCAACCGCCGGCCGCGGATGTTGAAGGCTTCGACCATCGACGCAGGATGGTGAACTCTTGGTAAACGCGCCCCGTCTCACGGTCTCGCCCCATGCCTTCCCGACGCGGCCCGGCTCGGATCCGGTGGGCTGGCGCGTGAGCGACGCGCCCGTGGGCTACGCGGACGCGGTGGCCTGGATGGAGGCGCGCGTCGAGCGGATCGCCCGGGGCGCGGCGCCCGAATGCGTCTGGCTGCTCGAGCACCCGCCGCTTTACACGGCGGGCACCTCGGCGCGGTCCGAGGACCTCGTGGCGCCCGATCGGTTCCCGGTCCACGTCACGGGCCGGGGCGGCCAGTACACCTATCACGGCCCGGGCCAGCGGGTCGCCTACGTGATGCTGGACCTCGACCGCCGGAGCCGGGACCTGCGCGCCTACGTGGCGAGCCTAGAGGGCTGGCTGATCGAGACGCTGGCGGCCTTCAACGTCCGGGCCGAGCGCCGGGAGGACCGGGTCGGCGTCTGGGTGCGCCGCCCCGAGAAGGGGCCGGGGGTGGAGGACAAGATCGCGGCCATCGGCATCCGGGTGCGCCGCTGGGTCAGCTTCCACGGGATCAGCCTGAACGTCGAGCCGGACCTGTCGCACTTTGCCGGCATCGTGCCGTGCGGCGTGCGCGAGCACGGGGTGACGAGCCTGGTAGATCTCGGCCTGCCCGTGAGCCTGGCGGAGGTGGACATGCAGCTGCGCGCCGCGTTCGAAGAGATTTTTGGGGCCACGGTGAGCGAGGCGGCGGAGTAGCTACCGGCGATCAGAAATCCGCGTGCAATCGCGACGCGAAGAAGTGCGCCGGCCCGCGGTCGCGGTTGTAGCCGGGGTTGTTCACGAACTGGTAGTCGAAGGTCAGGGTCACGAACTTGGTCAGGTTAAGGGCGTAGTAGGTCTCCAGCGCCCGCTCGCTGCCGTAGTTGAGCCGCCCGTCCCCGACCAGCAGGCCGTAATAGCCGGCCGCGAAGGCGGCGCGGTGCGAGGGCGAGAGCCGGTTCATCGCCGTGCCGATGGCGACCGTGTCGTCCGGCCGGTCCCAGGCCTTGCCCTTCAGCGACAGGCCGCCGGAGAAGCTCTGGTCGATGTCGGTGAAGGAGATGTTCTCCGTGCGCCCGTCGTTCAGGCTGGCCCGGGCGAACAGGCCGAGTTCGGGCGTCAGCGCCTGCTCGAGGTTGATGTAGCCGCCGGTCTTCCGGCGCGGCTTGCGGGTCGCGAGGGCGGCATCGCTGCCGTTGTCGAACAGGCCGAGTTGCGTGAGGGTGACGAGCTCGCGGTTGTTGGCCGAGACCCCGACATTCGAGAACAGGCCGATGCGGATCTTGCCGGGCTGCTCGAGCCACGGGAGCACGTGGCGCTCCTCGAACTCGGCGTTCAGGCCGGCGCGCCGGAACACCCGCGGATCGAGCACGTCGCTCGACGGCTCCTTGGGCACCTGCGTGTAGGCGGCGCGGATCGCGAACTCCGGCCGGTTGTATTCGGCGTAGACCCCTTGCGTGAAACCCGGGAGGTTGGCCGGGAAGTCCCAGGCCGAAGCCCCCCACAGCGACCAGTTGAAGAAGTCGACCCGCGGGTCGTGGGCGTAGACGTTGCCGTCGAAGAAGTCGCCCAGGGCGAACTTGCCGGCGATCAGGGTGATCCGCTCCGCATCGTACCGGGTGGCGACCTGGTTCGGCCCGTCCGGCACCTCCACGGTCTCGCCGCCGAGGCCGATCGTCTGCTTCACGTAATAGCGGTTCGAGCGCAGCTTCGGGAACGGGGCGCCGGCCTTCTGCGCCTCTCCGTTGACGAAGCCCGCGACGCCCAGCGTCCGCGACAGGCCGAAGCCCTGGCTGAACTCGGGGTTGTAGTAGAGCTCGGTGCTGTCGGTGAGCTTGAGCCCGAGGAAGATGGTGGCCGTGGTGGTCTGCCGGGCCTGGTGCGGGATCAGGCTCTGCGCACCCTCGTAGGGCGAGCGGAAGCCCGGCACCCCCTGGGCGATCAGCGTCGTCTGCCCGTGCAGCGAGAAGCGCCCGGTCTCGCCGTTGTCGGGATCGTGCGGTGCGGTCTCGTCCGGATCGGGCGGAGCCTTCAGGCCGCCCGGGAACCACATCAGCCGCGCGAACAGCTGGTTCGAGGTGAAGCGCGCCCGGGACGTGACCGGACCGCCGTCATCCCCCGGTACGCTGCCCAGCGAGAAGCGCCGGCTGCCGCCGAGGTCGATGTAGCGGTAGTCGATCCCCAGGGCGAGCGAATCGCTGATCGCGTACTGGATGCCCGCGCCCAGGGTGAAGCCGAGATAGCCGCGTTCGCGACGCGCCGTGTTCTGGCCGCCCGCGTCGAGATCCGGGTAGTTCGCCAGGAACCGCGCGTTGGCGCCGGCGAGCCCGAACGACCCGTAGATGAGGTACCGGTCGAAGCTGTAGCCGATCCGGGCCCGGAGGGTGCCGTACAGGTCGGTCTTGGCGCGCACGATGTTGAAGGGCTGGTCGGCGTCCTCGTACCCGAAGCCCGTGATGGTCGAGGGCACTGGCCGCTTCAGGTTCGCCACGTCGAGGGTCGCCTCGGCTCCGTAGACCCAGGGGCCGGCCTGCCAGTTCCAGCCGCCGAACAGGCCCCCGACCGCCGTGGTGGCGTTGCGGCCCTGGTCGCTGCGGCCGGTGGAATCGCCGCTCTTGAACGCCGGGACAGCGCGGTTCCCGATCGCAGTCGGCCCGAAATTATAGGCTCCGTAGGACCCGCCCGCGCTGCCCTGGAGGCCGATATAGCCCCCCGACCAGTCGGTATAGGCGGGCAGGTCGGGCGCCGGGCGGCGCCCGGCGAGGTCGGCCGCGGCCGCCGGAACGGACGCGATCAGGGGCGCGGCCAAGACGAGGGCGGCGGCACGGAGGAGGGGCGCGGGACGGGGCGACATCGGACTCGCAGACAAGATATAGCACTTGCTATAATGAGGTTCGCGGACATGCAAGCCGTTTCGGGTCGCCTCGACCACAGGCCACATCGTTTCTCGTCCCGCGTCGTATTGTCGATGCCGTGCATGGCAGTGCCGTGACGATCTCCACATCTCTCCGGCGGTCAAGATACGCGCGGACACAGCCGGCGGAATAACTTCGCTCCACGCGCAGAAACTTGATACGTCTACAGGTAAAGACCAAGAACTATCACTCGTCAGAGCTGTAATGGCGTCAGATTAGAATTGTTATCATTTGATCTGTGCCGGTTTGCCTCTTTGAAATGCCTCGTGGGAGCGTTATGTGCATCGGCATGCGCGCTCCGACTCTCTTCCCGATTCTCCGCGGCCTGGCTGCGGGTGCCCTCCTGGCGACGGCGGGGGCCGCCGCGGCCAAGGAGGTGCCGATCGGTCCGCACGTGACCAAGAACGGCCTCGAGGTCGCGGCCGTCTACCTGCAGCCGATCGAGATGGACCCGCCCGGCATGATGCGCCAAGCCGCGCAGTCGGACCTGCATCTCGAGACCGACATCCGCGCCGCCAAGGACAACCGGAACGGTTTCGCGGAGGGCGATTGGGTGCCGGCCCTCGACGTCCGGTTCGAGGCGGTGAAGCTCGACGGCGACAAGCCCACGGACCAGAAGGTCGCGGGCCAGCTGATGCCGATGGTCGCCAACGACGGCCCGCATTACGGCGACAACGTCAAGCTGTTCGGTCCCGGCCGCTACCGCCTGACGGTCACGGTGGCCCCCCCCGGCAAGGACAGTCACTTCGGCCGCCACGTCGACAAGGAGACCGGGGTCGGCCCCTGGTTCGAGCCCTTCGACGTGACCCAGGACTTCACCTTCGCCGGCGTCGGCAAGAAGGGCGCCTACTGACAAGGCGGGCGCCTCCTGAACCGTAAGGATATCCGTGTCACGCTCGTCGCGCCCCGTCCGCTTCGCCGCCGCGTTCCTCGCCGTCTCCTGCGCGGATCTCCCCGTGCGCGCCGAGGACATGCCGGTCATCAAGGTGGAGATGCGCGACGGCGTGATCCTGCCGGCGACCATCGAGGTTCCGGCCAACACCCGGTTCAAGCTGGAGATCTCGAATACCGGGCAGTCGCCGGTGGAGTTCGAGAGCACGGAGCTCAAGCGCGAGAAGGCTCTGGCCGCCGGCTCGACCTCGTCGATCGTGTTCCGCACCCTCGATCCCGGCACCTACCAGGTGTTCGACGACTTCCATCCCGAGGCGAAGGCCACCCTGGTGGCCAAGTGAGCGGGTCCCGATGGTGACTGCCCCGACCCTCCTCGCGGAGGCGCCCTCGCGCCGGGACCTGCTCGACGAGCGGCTCGCCCGCTTCGGCGACTGGCTGCGGCAGCACGGTTGGATGATCCGGGCCGTGCAGTGGGTGATCGTCGGCGTCTACGGGGTGCTGGTGATCGTGCCCGCGCTGCTGCCGCTGCCCGACAACACCGCGCATATCTGGACCAACCTGACGCTGGCCGCGCAGTTCGCATTCTGGGGCATCTGGTGGCCGTTCGTGCTCCTGAGCATGGTGCTGGTCGGCCGGGCCTGGTGCGGCGTGCTCTGCCCCGAGGGCGCCCTGAGCGAGTTCGCCAGCCGCTGGAGCCGGGGCTACGCCGTGCCGCGCTGGATCACGTGGCAGGGCTGGCCGTTCCTGGCGTTCGCCGGCACCACGGTCTACGGGCAGATGACCAGCGTCTACGGCTATCCGAAGCCGGTGCTGGCCGTGCTCGGCGGCTCGACCGTCGCGGCGATCATCGTGGGCCTGCTCTACGGCCGCAACAAGCGGGTCTGGTGCCGCTACCTCTGCCCGGTCAACGGCGTCTTCGCCGTGCTCTCGAAGCTGGCGCCGGTGAGCTTCCAGGTCGACCGCGCCGCCTGGGCCGCCTCGCCCAAGCCCGCACAGGGCGCCGAGACGTTCAACTGCGCCCCGCTGGTTCCGGTCAAGGTCATGCGCGGCGCGGGCTCCTGCCACATGTGCGGCCGCTGCAGCGGCCATCGCGGCGCGGTGCACTTGGCCCTGCGTTCGCCCAACCACGAGATCGTCCACGTCGCCGGGAGCGAGCCGAGCCTGGAACAGACCGTGCTGATCCTGTTCGGCATGCTGGCCCTCGCGGTGGGCGCGTTCCAATGGTCGTCGAGCCCGTGGTTCGTCGAGGCCAAGCAGCTGGCCGCCACCTGGCTGATCGAGCACGGGACGACATGGCCGCTGGAGATGTCCGCGCCGTGGTTCATCCTGACGAACTACCCCGACCACAGCGACGTGATGACCCTCCTCGACGGCGGGTTGCTCCTGGCCTACATCGGCGCCGCGACCGTGTTTCTCGGGCTTGCGGTGTCGGGGATCGTGGCGCTCGCGACCGTGGCGCTCGGTGGATGGTCGCTCCGGCGCTTCCATCACCTGACGCAGACGCTGATCCCGGTGGCGGGCTGCGGCGTCTTCCTGGGCCTCTCGGCGCTGACCGTCACGTTCCTGCGCGGCGACGGCATCGTGATTCCGTACGTGTCGGAAATCCGGGCCGCCATGCTGATCGGGGCCGGCCTCTGGAGCGTGTGGCTCGCCTGGCGGGTCGCCGGCCTTGGGGCGGGTGGCCTTCAGCGGGCCGCGGCCACGGCCTGCATCGCCTCCGCGGTGACCCTCTCGGTCGCCAACTGGGTGCTTCTGTTCTGGGTCTGGTAGCGCGGTCCGCGTTCAACTGAGGAGAACGCCATGATCGGCGCGTTCATCATCGCCTTCCGCGAAGTCATCGAGGCGGGCCTGATCATCTCGATCGTGCTGGCGGCCACGCGGGGCATCCCCGGGCGGATGCGCTGGGTCCTTCTGGGCGTCGTCGGCGGCCTCGCCGGGGCCGGCCTCGTGGCGCTGTTCGCGGAAAAGATCTCCGACGCCTTCGAGGGCAGCGGCCAGGACATCCTCAACGCCGCGGTGCTGATCGTCGCGGTGCTGCTGCTGATCTGGCACAACACCTGGATGAGCAAGCACGGGAAGGAGCTCTCGGGCGAATTGCGGGCGGCCGGCGCTGCGGTGCGCTCGGGCGAGCGCGAGGCGGCCGCGCTCTCGATCGTCGTCGGCGCCGCGATCCTGCGCGAGGGCGCCGAACTCGTGCTGTTCCTCTACGGCCTCGTGGCGTCGGGCACCTCGGGCGCGGACATTCAGTTCGGCGCCTTCGCCGGCATCGGCGCCGGGATCCTCCTCTCCGCGGTGACCTATCTCGGCCTCGCCGCGATCCCGAGCCGCTACGTGTTCTCGATCACCAGCGTGCTGATCATCTTCCTGGCCGCAGGGCTCGCTTCGCAGGCCGCACAGTTTCTGGCCAATGCCGGTGTGGTGGATGTCCTCGGCCAGACCCTGTGGAACAGCTCCGGGGTGATCGCGGAGAATTCCTGGCCGGGCCGGGTGCTGCACGCCCTGGTCGGCTACACCGACCGGCCGACCGCCCTGCAGGGGCTGGTCTATCTCGGTACCATCGCGGTGATGGTCGGGCTGATGCAGTGGAGTTCCGCCGACAAGCGCCGGACGGTGCGCACCGCCTGAGGTCCAGGTTCCCAAAGGGCTCAGCCCTTTGGCGGGTCGTCAGGGCAGAGCCCTGATGATGGACCAGGGCTCCGCCCTGGACCCGCAAAAGGTCCCGACCTTTCGAAACCGCGATCAGGCGCCCGTCGCGACCGGGCGTGCCGTGTCGGCGCCCCATTCGGACCAGGAGCCGTCGTAGAGGCCACGGGCGGGCTGGCCCAGGGTCTCCAGCGCCAGCGCGATGATCGCCGCGGTCACGCCGGAACCGCAGGTGGTCACGATCGGCCGGTCGGGATCGATGCCGGCCTCCGCGAACACGTTCTCCAACTCCTCCGGGCTCTTCAGCCGGCCGTCCCGTTGAAGCGACGCGTAGTGCAGGTTGTGCGCGCCGGGCATGTGCCCGGGCCGTACGCCCGGCCGCGGCTCCGGCTCCTCGCCGCGGAAGCGGGTGGCCGAGCGGGCGTCGACCACCTGGGCCGAGCCGGTCTCCAGGGCCCGGGCGACGTCGTTGGCGTCCGCCACGGCGCCGTGGTCGAGCCGGGCGGTGAAGTGGCGCCGCTCGCGCGGGGCCGGGTCGCCGTCCTCGGTGGCGTAGCCCGCGGCGATCCAGGCCGGCAGGCCGCCATCCAGCACCAGCGCGTCGCGCACCCCGTAGGTCTTGAGCATCCACCAGACCCGCGGCGCCGAGAACAGGCCCTGGCCGTCATAGACGACGATCTGCATGCCGTCGCCGACGCCCAGCGCCCGCATCCGCGAGGCGAACACGTCGGAGCGCGGCAGCATGTGCGGCAGGCTGGATTCGGTGTCGCTCATGGCGTCGAGGTCGAAGCGCAGAGCCCCCGGGATGTGCGCGGCCCGATACTCGGCCGCGGCGTCGCGACCGGCGGCGGGCAGGTACCACGAGGCGTCGAGCACCACGATGTCGGGCGCCGCGAGGCGCTCGTGCAGCCATTCGGGGGTGACGAGGGGCGGGTG
>NZ_VRVA01000036.1:0-48840 GCF_008039945.1 Methylobacterium sp. WL64 | reverse complement strand
GGACGTAGGTCGCATCGTCCATCCGAGCATCTCCAGCACCGATGCCAGCACCGATGCCGGATCAGATCACCGAAAAGCTGGACGCCGATAAACCTCCAAACAAGGCGGCCTTCGCCGGATGCGCACGATCGATCTGCATGAAGCGCTCCAGAAGCCCCTCGAAGATCGAGGCTGCTCCTTCGCGGTCCGCGACCCTGCCGGGCTTCGACAAACGCGAACGAAGGGCGTAGCGGCCTAGACGAAGCATTGCTGGCGGTTGCCCTTCCGCCGTCAAGGTTGCCATCAGCTGTTCGTGGCACCGGTAGACGCAGACCTTGAGCACAACGTCGTTGTCGAGGAGGATCGCCTCAGGCACGCGTGCCCATCACGTTCTGCAGATAATCGCCGCTCTCGGATCCAACCTGCTCCCAGTCAATCTGCTCCGCTGCAATATCATTGACTTCGCGCCAGACCTGCTTGGGTTCGCCATAAATGAACTTCAGCGCCGCCATGGCCCTCGACCAGGCACCGGTGCGGTGGGCGACGCAAAGCGCCAGCGTTCCGGGTTCGATACGATATCGAGGCGCGGCCTTCGTCACCGCATTGGCAAGGGAGGGCGCGTTGAACGACCCGTTTCCAGTCGCGATCTCGGGATCGGGCCGACCGGTAAGAAGCGAGAGGGCAAACTCGTCCGCTTCGACCTCCTGGTCGTCCCGGTCGGGTGCCGTGGCGGGATCCTTCAGATCGACGAGGGCTGGCGTGTCCCTGAGGTGACCGAGCACCAGATGGCCGAGCTCGTGTGCAAGTGTGAACGCTACCGGCGCTGGATAACCAGCGTCTCGTCCCAGGAGGATCGCGTAGCGGTCCTCGACCCTGACGACCATCGCATGCATCGACTTCGTATCGAGTGGGAAGACGCGCAGATGGATGACGGGAATGCCGACGCCCCAGCAGAGGGCCAAAAGCCCGCCCAGATCGACGTAGTTCTGGTTCGCCAGCACTGCATTCCGGATGAGGTGGGCGTCGAAGCCGTCCAAGGGCGTCGGCGAAGGAGTTCCACGGATGAGGGACCTGCCGATCGTCACGCCGAACGAGGTCAGTGCCGCGCGCTGGGCCGCGTCCTCCGTGGAGAGGTGCTTGAACCTCGCTTCGTCGTTCCAGATGAATTCGACGCGTTCACCGATCAGGCCGCGCGGCGACACCCCGAGCTTGCGGGCAAGCGCGAAACGCAGTTCCGCCTGCCCAGAAGGGTCCGCGGCCAGATCGTCGCTCCACCAAGATGGCCACGCAGCGTCGATGACCTGATCGCTGAGCCCGGCTTCGCGCAGTCTGCGCCGTAGTTTTGAGCTTTCGAGATCCAACGCGCCTCTGCGCTCCATAGTAGTCGGTAGTGGTTTAACAGGAAGCTGGGGCGAGCCTAGAAGAGAAGCTCTTCTTGGTTTCCAAGCCTGGACCGGGATCCCTTACGCCCGCGCAGCCGCTCGACGAGATCCAGCCACTGGTCAGTATCGCCGTCGAAACCACTTAGTTCGGCGATCGCCTTCGCGCCAAGCTCGCGCGGGTCCGACAGGCGAACCCAGTACCCATCCGTGAGCCACGCGACTACGTTGGCCTCGTAGGACGCAGTGCTCGCGGGCTCGGCGACTTGCTTGAGGAGAGCTGTGACCTGGGAAGCGCCTACTGGAGCACCTGCGCCGCCGGCGTTCCGGTAGGCCAAGTGGTCGAAGGGAACGCCACGTTCGAGGACGAGCGGCCTCTCTGACAGGCACATGAGGGCATAGTGACGGCTTTTCGCGCCGGCCGCGCTGTCTCCTCGGCTGGTGACGAGTGCGTTTGCCGGGAGCGGCCGCTCGATCCCATTCTCGTCGACGTAGCGACACCAGACGATGGTCCGCTTGGGCGTCAGATCGACCAGCTTGGGCTTCGTCTTCATTGCCGAGAAGATCACCCGGACCGGCTTCTTCAGGAGGGCAAGAGGCCTGACGGCGATCGACGGTGCATTGCCTACGCCCCACAGGAACAGGCCGTTGCCCGCCCGACGCTCCAACTCCTTCCGGGTGATGATCGCGTCAAGCAGTTGGCCCGCTTCGGCCTGCATTCGCGACCAGCAAACGTAGCCCGCCTCTTCGGGCGCAGGGGGACTCTGCTGCGGGCGAGAGTGGACCCGAGGGTGTTTCGCAGCCGACATAATTCGTCCCATCCGGTCCCGCACCATGTCAACGTGCAGTAAAAAATTCAAGAATAAATACCGATGCAGCCATTTGTACGGGTGCACAATCCGATGCTATCCGGGCTCTTGAGCAGGTGGTATTTCCTCCCAGACGTCGGATGATCCGGGGTTAGACCCCCGAACTGGAACCCCTTTTCGCCTCCGGGCGCGGACGTGTGAGCTGATGTCGCGGAATTCGGCTCGAAAGGCCGGATCGGCATTGTTCTTGAGGCCCGGCGGCAGTTGCCCTAGTTCGACGGGGCGGTGGAGCGTGGATTGCGTGCGACGCTGGAGCCCGAAGGCTCCGTGCGACCCGAGCCTCGGAGTTCGGCAGACGGCGAATTGGTTGCTGAGATCGAGGAAAAAAATTTCGATCGCGCATCATCTCCGCGGCGTAATCGTCCTCGCCGCCGTGGACCGTTACATGTTCGTCAGTGTCGAGGGTAACGGCCGTCTCGTAGCGCCGGGCAACCTAGTTGTACACATCGATCTCGACAATTCTGGCCGGGCGCGGTTCGTTGTTCGAGACGGCAAGCTGTGGTTCTGTTCCGAGAAGCAGTGGCAGTCCAGGCGTCCGGAGCGCCTTTCGGTCATGTTGCGGTGAAGATCACCGCTCGACAACGGTGGGTAATGCCGATCCGGGATGAAGATGTTTCGCGGCAGCGCGCCTCGAAGCATGCCTTCGAGGCGCGCTGCCCCAAAACCGTCGAGCGCCGCCAGATGGGTGCCGAAGTTCGCGTCGACCCTGTCGAAGACTTCCACAACGTTCGTTCGCTCCGAGCCCGCCGACGTCGCGGCCTATCCGAACGCATCATTCGCTCCGTCCACGCGCATCCGCAGGACGCGAACTTTAGATGAACGCTAACCCGCCGCTACCAGCACCAAGTCCGGCTGAGCACGCCGTAGTTTTCTTCCGCCCAGATACGATCCATATTTTGGTAGACTGCCTGCAAGCGGGCCTTTTCGACTTCTGTAAGGGGTCAACAGCTTCCGTCAGCATGTGAGCAGTGGATTGCTGCCAGTTGAGCCGAGCTCAATCAATGAGGTGCTGGACCTGCCCTGGACTGTGCCGGCGAAGCACGCATTGCTCTGGGCGTGACAGGCTGATGATCCGCAGCCCGGTCCGACCCCGCTGGCCCATAGCCACTCGCGGGGTCTGCTCAGTGACAGCGCTACGCTGTCGCTGAAACCGGATCATGCCATGTCCCGCAAGTCCAAGTCCGACACGCTCAGCCCGATCCAGCACCTCATCCTCACCGCCGCCGTCAGCCATCCCGGACACCAGCTCACCCGGCCTGAGGACATCAAGCCGCCGACCTACCGCTCTGCCCTTCAGGCCCTGCGCCGCCGCGGTTTGGTCACCGACAGCGTTGCAGAGGATAGTTCGGGACGTCGGTCCGCCGCTCCCGTTTTGTCGGAGGCCAGCTTCACCTACCTGGCTCCTGTCACTCTCGAGGTGCGGACGGTCACGAAGCCCGAGCTGTCCACGGTCCGCTCCCCACGTGCTGGCTCGAAGCTCGATCGCCTCGTCGCCATGCTCGCTCGCCCGGACGGCGCGGGCATCGACGAGCTCGTTGGTGCCCTCGGCTGGCTGCCACACACCACCCGCGCCGCGCTCACCGGGCTGCGCAAGCGCGGCTACGCTCTCAGCACGGTACGCACAACGGGCGCGCCGACCCGCTACCGCATCGCTGCCGACGAGGCGCATGCCAACGATACCGTAGCGCCGCCCGCCGGTGAGATCGCTACCATCACTGAGGAGGCCGCTTGATGAGCAGCGACCTCGTCGCAACCTTGGCTGCCTTGCCGGGCCTCAGCACGGTCGAGCTGCGCGCTGAGTGGCGCCGCCTCTTTCGCGCTTCGCCCCCGCTGCTCAGCCGCGACCTGCTCGTGCGCGCCCTGGCTCACCGCGCCCAGGAACTCACCCACGGCGGTCTGACCAAAGCTACCCAGCGCCGCCTGCGCGCCCTGGCAGAGATGGCGGTGAATGCAGATCCATTATGCTCCGACGCGTCAGCTCCCGCGTCTCGGCCAGTCACGCTCTCGCCGGGTGCGCGGCTCGTGCGCGAGTGGGGCGGGCGCACCCACGTTGTCACCGTCACCCTCGACGGTTTCGAGCATGAAGGTCAGCGTTACCGTTCGCTCAGCCAGGTCGCCAGCACCATCACTGGCGCACACTGGTCCGGGCCACGCTTCTTCGGCCTGATCGGGACCAGAGGAGCCGCACGTCATGGCTAAGCCGAAGCCGACCGTTCCCGCCCGCAGCTCTCAACCGCGACTGCGCTGCGCGGTCTACACCCGAAAATCCAGCGAGGAGGGCCTAGAGCAGACCTTCAACTCGCTTGATGCTCAGCGCGAAGCTTGCGTGGCCTACGTTGCTAGCCAGCGCCACGAGGGCTGGCAGCTCCTACCTGCCCTCTACGATGATGGCGGGTACTCCGGTGGCACCATGGAGCGGCCCGCCCTCAAACGCCTGCTCGCCGATGTCGCGGCGGGCAAGATCGATGTGGTCGTGGTCTACAAGGTCGACCGCCTCACCCGCGCGTTGTCGGACTTCGCCAAGATCGTGGAAGTGCTCGACCGACGCGGCGCCTCGTTCGTGTCGGTGACCCAGGCCTTCAACACCACCAGCAGCATGGGTCGGCTGACGCTGAACGTGCTGCTGTCCTTCGCCCAGTTCGAGCGCGAGGTCACCGGCGAGCGCATCCGCGACAAGATCGCCGCCTCCAAGCGCAAGGGCATGTGGATGGGCGGCCTGCCGCCGCTCGGCTACGACGTCGCCGAGCGCAAGCTCGTCGTGAACGCCGCTGAGGCGGAGACGGTGCGGCTGATCTTCCGCCGCTACTGTTGCCTGCGCTCGGTGCGGCTACTGGCGGCCGAGCTCGCGCAAGCGGGCATCCACAGCAAGGCGCGACGCGCGGTAGATGGCGGTAACTTCGGCGGCCAGCCGCTCGGGCGGGGCGCACTGTACGCAATGCTGGCCAACCGGCTCTACCGCGGTGAGGTGGTGCACAAGGGCGAGGCCTACCCCGGCGAGCACGTGGCCATTGTCGATGTGGAGCTGTTTGCCGAGGCGCAGGCGATCCTGGCGCTGAACCGGGTTGAGCGCGACGAAGGTGTGCGGGCGGAGGCGCCGAGCCTGCTGGCCGGGCTGGTCTACGACGCCGCTGGCTAGCGGCTGACGCCGACGCACACCAACAAGCGCGGGGTGCGCTACCGCTACTACGTCTCGCGACGCTTGATCACCGCCGCGGCTGGTGCTGATAGGGACAAGCCACACGACGTGAGCGAGGCGGATGTGACTATCGCGGCGGCCGGTGACGGGCCGAAGCTCGCTGGTCAGCGCGTCCCGGCGGCCAAGCTTGAGGCGGTGGTGACGGAGCGCCTGCGCGTGCTGCTTACGGACGCGAGCGCGTTGCAGGATCTCGCGCGCGGGCGATCCGCTCCCGAGCAGCACGCGATGGTGGTGGCCGCCACGCGGCTAGCGGCGGAGTGGCCGAAGCTAGCGCAGCCGCAACAGCGACGGCTCCTACAGGCCGTCCTTACCCGCATCGACGTGCACGCCGGGCGGATCGAGATCGCGATCGATAGCGCTGCCCTGCTGCATCGGCTCGGCTTGGACAAGCAAGAGGAGACAGATGGCTTGACCGCAGCCGAGTTGCCGCTGCGGCTGGCGGTGTCGGTGGGGCTGAAGCGTGTCGGTATGGAGATGCGGCTGATGCTTCCGGGCGAGGCGGCGGGTCCCGATCCGGATGCGAGCCTGGGACGGCTGCTAGGCCGAGCGCATCGCATCCGCCAGCGGCTAACGGGCGACACGCCGATGTTGATTGACGAGGTGGCGCGGGCCGAGGGACTGACGCGCTCCTATACCACGCGACTGCTGCGGCTCAGCTACCTCGCGCCTGACATTACGGCTCGATTGATCGCGGGCAATCACCCGCCCGAGCTGAACGCGGCTCGGCTGATGCGGGACACCCGCCTGCCATTGGACTGGGCCGAGCAGCGAGCGAGCTTGGCTATGACCTGAGCCGCCCGGTCAGTCGACTCGCTCGAACAGTCCGCTCCCTCACATCATCGTCTGATGCGATCGAGAAGAACGAGGCCCTACGGGGTCTCGACGCGTTCGTGCAGTCATCAGCACAAACGCGACGAGGCTGTGTGCGGGCGCGGAGACTGCTGGCGGGTGATCTGCCTGGGGCGCAGGCTGAGACGGTGGTACTGGCGCCAGGCTGAAGGGAGACGGCGGCGCGAGAACGGCCCGCTAATACGTCCGAGTGCGTCTCAGCCACTCAGCTCGAATATGCAGCCTGCGCAAAGTGCCGCCACGACCGAGGAAATTCGACGTTTGTCAAAACGCCAGCTCAATGGCTGGCTAGAAAATGAAATCTGGCGGAGACGGAGGGAGTGTCCCCACAGCGCTGTTAAGCAAGCAAAAACAATGACTTAATGGACGCCTACAATGCCCTTTGTGTACCACCCTCGTGGACACCCGTCTAGGGTTGTGACCGAGGTGATCCAAATCGGGCGGAGCGAAGGTTGGCGACGGCTGCGTTAAGAGCACGGCCCCACTGCCGGGACAGTTCGATCGACACTCGCCAAGTGATGGATGGCATCCGCCACCCAAGGCATTTCCACCTCTGCGTCCCCGATCCTCGGCCACAGGTGCAGCTGGCGCTTGAGCCTCCGCGCGCGCAGCCTCAGCGTAATATCAACTGGCGATCAGGCTCACTAATTGCCAGTTGAACCAGCGACTGCGGGCCGGCGGTGGTCCGCCGGACGCGCTGATCCCGGCCAACGGTCGAGATCAGCGCCGCTTGGTATTATAGGTCAATTGATCTCGCGGCCTCAGCGGCGAACAGGGCCAGTGCCGCGGGCGACGTCGGCGAGCGCAATCGGAGGTAGGCCATTCGAACGACTATCGTAGCTTTCAGGCGATCGATACTGATGAGCGCTCACTCGCGGGCAGCCGCCAGCGCCTCGAACTACGCGAAGAGCTGCGGGGTCGGATCTGGGAGTAGGGCGTCCCTCGCCGCGGGAATGGTGCTCGCAGGCTAAGACGACGCTAGGGCGTGCAGCGGCAGGAGCCGCCGCCGCGTCGGGCGACGCACGTTTCGACCGTCTTCATTATTCGAATACGGGATGTCACCATCGGGGTGATCGTCGGTCATGCCGCGATCTCGGAACCAATCACTTGCTGCGAGAAGGCCTCGAGGAATTGCGTGGCCCTGGAGGCGAGCGAGGCGGCGGTGATGAGCGCCCGGGGATCGTCGCGGACGAGTGGCAGCCAGCCGGCCATGTAGGCGGAGTGGTTGATATGCGGCTCGGGAGCCAAGCCCAGGCCAGCCAGGACGAAGGCAGCACCGAGTTCGGCTACAAGTTCTTCGGCAGCGTAGCTACGAGTGGCGAAGCGGGTGTTGAGCCGTCTGTCGAGGCGATGCGGAGCACCGGTCCAATGGATGAGTTCGTGAGCAAGAGTCGCACAGAAGCCCTCTGCCGAATGGAATAGCACCCGATCCGGCATCCGAATCTCGTCGCGGATGGGAAGGTAGGCAGCGGATGCACCCCGGCGGACGTGGGCACCGGTTGCCGTGACGAAACGGTCGAACACCGGGATCGGGTCGATTGGCGTCAGGGGCCTTTCTGGAAACTCGGGTGCGCCTTCAACCTGCTCGGCGTTGAACACGGCGGAGATGCGGGCGACGAAGCGACGGTCTCCGTTTTCGCCATCCTCGGAAGCACCGGGCAAATCCCGGTAGAAAAGCACGGCGGTGCCGCGCTCGCCCTTGCGAACCTGGGCCCCGAGTTCGGACCACTGGCGGTACGTCGCCCAGCGGGAATCGACAAAGCCCGCGGATTGACCGCCGCTCCAAAGCGCGACGATGTTGATGCCGCGGTAGGTCCGGCCGGTCAGAGCATTACAGGGCAGGCCGCCGCGGGCACGGTGCCAGGGGCAGACCCAGGAACCAGGTTCGGTGATCTCGATCTGACGAAGGATCGTGTCGGTAATGCGCGAGTAGGGATCGACCATGAGCCTGCCTGAGACGAAGCCGCAAAGCGGCGGACAGGCAAAGCTTCACGCATGGGGGAGGGATCTTGCTGGCGGTGTCGATGGCCAAATTCGGGAACGGCCGACATGGGTGGGAAGCAGCTTGGCTGCTTTCAGTCGCAAGACGTTCATAAGCGGACCTAGGATGACCCGCCGTCTCCGGATGGACGGTCCAACCCATCGCAGGGTCGAAGTTCGTTAAAGTCGGATGCCGACATCATCAGAGGCGATGCGACCAGCACGAAAGTGCTCTGCCTCGGGAGACAGGGTGATTCACGATTGCAAAGCCCCGGTCACGCGACATCTCGTGCTGGTCCGGCATGGCCAGAGCGTAGCCAACCGATCCGGCCTGTTCACGGGATTGCTGGACTCGCCCTTGACCGAGCAGGGCCGGAGGGAAGCCGAGGCAGCCGGCCGGCGTTTGGCAGAGTGCAACTGGCGCTTTTCCGCTGCCTTCACCTCGACGCTAACGCGGGCCGTCGTGAGCGGCCGGCTTATCCTCGATGCGCTCGGGCAACCCGGATTGGTCCCCCAAAGCTTCGCCGCGCTCGACGAGCGAGACTACGGGGACCTCAGCGGGCTCGACAAGATCGCCGCCGATGCGCGCTGGGGGGCGGAGCGGATCGAGACCTGGCGCCGCTCCTACGCAGAGGCGCCGCCGAACGGTGAGAGCCTGCGCGATACCGTCTCCCGTATCGTGCCATGCTACCTCCGAACCATCCAGCCGGCGGTCATGGGCGGAGACGTGCTCGTCGTCGCCTACGGCAATTGCCTGCGGGCGCTTGTGATGGCGCTCGAAGACCTCAGCCCGGCGGAGGTCGAGCACCTCGAACTCGCGACGGGCTCCGTCAGGATCTATGAGCTTGCCGCGGACACGACGATCAAGGCCCACTGGATCGACGGGTGAATCCGCCTGTCGGCCTCTCACAATGGGTCTCCGTGATCTGCGAAGGGGCACTTATTTCATCTATTTCAGTGATGGGAAGCATCTAATCATTCCGTTGGAGTGAATGAAAAGAACATGGGATTCTCCGGCATCACATCGGAGCCACCCATGTCCGCGCCCAGACTTTTCTCCCACGCTCGGTCAATGCGTGCCTTGGCCGGCACGAGAGCCATCCTTCCGGGACTGGGTCTCTGTATGGCGGTCACCGCCGCAGCGGTCGGCTTCGAGGCCGTCGAGGCGCATCTGTTCGGTCGCGCCTGGCTCGAAGCCCTGGTGCTGGCGATCCTGCTCGGGAGCGCGATCCGCACCGCCTGGACCCCGTCGCAACGTTTCTTTCCCGGCATCGCCTTCGGGGCCAAGACCGTACTGGAGATCGCGGTCGTTCTACTCGGGGCCTCGCTCAGCCTCACGACGATCCTCGCCGCCGGTCCGGGTCTGCTTTTCGGCATCGCGGGCGTCGTCGTGGTCGCGATCCTGTCGAGTTACGGCATCGGCCGAGCGCTCGGGCTGCATCCGCGCATGGCGATCCTCGTGGCCTGCGGGAACTCGATCTGCGGCAACTCGGCGATCGCCGCCACGGCACCGGTGATCGGCGCAGACGGCGAGGACGTCGCCGCCTCCATTGCCTTCACTGCGGTGCTAGGCGTGCTGGTGGTGCTCGGCCTGCCGCTGCTGGTGCCGCTGCTCGGCCTGTCGCCGATGCAGTACGGCGTGCTCGCCGGCCTTACCGTCTACGCCGTGCCGCAGGTGCTCGCCGCCACCGCGCCGGTCGCGGCGCTCAGCGTCCAGGTCGGAACCCTGGTGAAGCTCGTCCGGGTGCTGATGCTAGGCCCGATCGTCCTGGTGCTCTCGCTCGGCGCGAGCCGGCTGCGCGAGGAGACCGACGAGGCCGCCCCCGGCGTCACCGCGGGCGACCGCCCGGCCCGCGGCGGCCTCGCGATCCACCGCCTGGTGCCGTGGTTCATCCTCGCCTTCCTTGCGCTCGCGGGCCTTCGCTCGACGGGCCTGATCCCGCCGGTTGCGCTCGCGCCGATGTCGGAGACCGCCAACGTGCTGACCGTGGTCTCGATGGCGGCGCTCGGCCTCGGGGTCGACGTGCGCAGCGTCGCCAAGGCCGGGGCGCGGGTGACCCTCGCGGTGGTCGCCTCGCTCCTCGCCCTCGGCGCCGTCAGCCTCGGCCTGATCCGCGTGCTCGGCCTCGTCTGATCCGCGCTATGGCATCGATCCAACTCCTTGATGAAAGAACTGCCGTGACACGTTCGTCCCAATCTTCGTCCGAGGCGGTCGCGCAGGGGACGGGATGGTTGATGGGGCCGGGTCGCGAAGCGGCGGACGCGGCAGCCCTTCTCGACGGGTTCAGTGCGTGCCTCTCGGGGCTTGGCCTGCCACTGGCCCGCGCCACCACCCACGCGCCGACCCTGCATCCGTCGTTCCGCTGGGTAATGCGCGTCTGGCATCCAGGAGCGTCGAGCCTAGCCTTGCGTCGCCGCCACGGCATCGAGAGTACGCCGACGTTCCACGGCAACACCGTCGAGCGCGTAGTCGAGACCCGTACCCCGTTCCGATGCCGTCTCGACGGGGATGGGCCGCTGCCGTTTCCCGTGCTCGGCGAGCTTCGCACCGAGGGTCTAACCGACTACCTCATCGTGCCGCTGCGCGCCGCGCGTGGACGCATGGGCGCCGCCTCCTGGGCCACGGCGAGACCGGGCGGCTTCACGCCGATCGAGATCTGCACGTTGCTGGCGCTGGTCGAGCCGTTCTCGCTGCTGTTCGAGATCAAGGCGCTCGACGACATGCTAGGCGCGGTGCTGAGCGCCTATGTCGGACGCGACCCGGCGCGGCAAATCCTGACCGGCACGGTGCGGCGCGGCGACGTACGCTTGATGCGGGCCGCGATGATGCTGACCGACCTGCGCGGGTTCGGCGAACTGTCCGACCGGCAAAGCCCCGACCGTGTCGTGGCCGCCCTCAACCGGATGTTCGATGCCATCGTGCCGGCCGTCGAGGCGGAAGGCGGCGAGGTGCTGAAGTACATCGGCGACGGGCTACTGGCCGTGTTCGATGCCGATCGCGACGAGGCCGAGGCGCGCAGTGCCGCCTTGCGTGCCGCCGAGGCCGCGCTTGATGCGCTTGCGACCCTGCGCAACGGTGACAGGGCTGCCTTCGAGGTCGGCGTCGCACTTCATGTCGGGGAGGTCGCCTACGGCAATATCGGCGGCGGCGACCGGGTCGATTTCACGGCGATCGGCCGCGATCTCAACGTGCTCGCCCGCGTCGAGCGCCTGTGCAAGACCTACAACACGCCGCTGATCGCCACCGACACCTTCATCGACGGGTTGGCACATGCCCTTGAACCGCTCGGCACCGTCGCCTTGCGCGGTTTTTCCGAGCGTCACGCCCTGTTCGGGTGTCGCAGGACCGCGCCCGTCGGCGCGCCGGCGGCGTGACGCCGAGACGGCGTCCTTGATCGTCCCATTGGAGATCGAAACTTCTCAAATCATCGCGTTTGGAGATCATTCGTATCGCGAAAGACCGTTGGTGGGAATAAATCGTATCCCGTAGCATCTCCCTGGTCGCGAGGAATCGCCACGGGTCCGATGCCTTCGAACGCATCGACGCCGACATCCTTCAAGGGGAGAGACCATGCACGGACTGGACAGACCGATGAACCGCCGCCTCGTCCTGGGTGGCCTAGGGCTCGGAAGCCTCGGCGCCGCCATACCGGCCTGGGCGGCGGGCTCGGTGAAGCTTCCGCTGCCCGGCGGCCCGGACGAGCGGGCGCTGACCACGGCCTTTCCGGGCAAGGCCGAGATGATCCTCCAGCGCACTCATCCGCCGCTACTGGAGACGCCGTTCTCGGTGTTCGACGAGGGTGTATTCACCCCCAACGACCGCTTCTACGTCCGCTGGCACTGGGCCTCGATCCCGACCGAAGTCGATGCCGGCACCTTCCGGCTCAAGGTCCACGGCCATGTCGAGAAGGAGCTCTCGCTCTCGCTCGACGCCATCGCCGGCCTGCCGCGCTTCGAGATCGCCGCAGTGAACCAGTGCTCGGGCAATTCGCGCGGGTTGTTCGAGCCGCGGGTGACCGGCGCGCAATGGGCAAACGGTTCGATGGGCAACGCCCGCTGGACCGGCGTGCGCCTCAGGGACGTGCTCGAAAAGGCCGGGGTGAAGGCCGGTGCCGTGCAGGTGCGCTTCAACGGCCTCGACGAGCCGGTGGTCGACGACGCGCCCGACTTCAAGAAGTCGCTCGATCTCAAGCACGCCAACAATGGTGAGGTGATGATCGCCTACGCGATGAACGGCGAGCAATTGCCGCTGCTCAATGGTTTCCCGCTCCGGCTCGTGGTGCCGGGCTGGTACTCGACCTACTGGGTCAAGATGCTGTCCGACATCGAAGTGCTGGACAAGCCCGACGACGGGTACTGGATGAAGACCGCTTACCGCATTCCTGACGTGCCGGGCGCTAACATCAAGCCCGGTCAGACCGGCTTCAAGACGGTGCCGATCAACAGGATGGTGCCGCGCTCGTTCGTCACCAACCTGACCGATGGCGCCAAGGTGGCGGCCGGAACGCCGGTGGCGTTGCGCGGCATCGCCTTCGGCGGCGATTGCGGGGTGAAGGCGGTGGACTTCTCAGGCGACGGCGGCGCGACGTGGTTCCCGGCGCAGCTCGGCGCGGACGAAGGCCCCTACAGCTTCCGCCGCTTCGACGGCAGCTTGCCGGCATTGGCTGCCGGCAGCCACACGGTCAGGGTCCGCTGCACCAACACCAACGGCGTCGCGCAGCCCCTGGACCGGGTCTGGAACGGGGCCGGCTTCATGCAGAACGGCATCGAGGCCGTGTCCTTCCAGGCCGCTTGAGGAGAACAGCCATGAACCCGATCCGCCCTGCGGCCCTCATCGCCGCCCTCATACTGTCTCCCCTGGTGGCGTTCGCCGCTTCGGCTCCCGAGCCGATGCGCTTCACCTCGCAATCGATCGAATTCCCGACTTCCGACCGGATCTTCCCGGACGGGCCGGGGGCCGAGGCGGTCAACAACAACTGCCTCGCCTGCCACTCGGCCGGGATGGTGCTGACCCAGCCCAAGCTCACGAAGGCGCAGTGGACCGAGACCGTGAACAAGATGGTTCACGTCTACAAGGCGCCGGTCGATCCGGCCGACGTGCAGACCATCGTCGACTACCTCACGGCGTTGAAGCCGACGCCCTGAACCCCCGAATCCCGAGGCCGCCGCGTTTTTTTCGCCGGCCTCGGGGAATAGACCGCGCCCTCCGGCATCTCCCCAGGGCGATGCACGGCCAAACCGGTCTCGCATCACGCAATCCGAATTAGAACCAGCCCTCACGGCAGGCCCCGGCCGCCGAACGAGCGCGCATGCCAGAGAGACACGCTTCATGACCCACGTCCGCACCAGCCTCCGCGCCCTCCTCGCCGGAGCCGCCTTGCTCCTCGCCCAGGGCCAGCCCGGGTCCGCCGCTGGCTTCGACGGCGCGATCAAGAACAACGCCCTGGCGCTGAACGCCGCTGGGACCGTCGCCGCTGTGTCGAACAGCGAGGAGAGCGCCGTCATCGTCTACGACGTCGCCAAGGGCACGGTGCTGCGCCGCCTCGACGGCTTCGTCACGCCGCGCAACATCGTTTTCGCGCCGGACGGCGCCCGCTTCTACGTCTCCGACAGTGGCACCGGCCGGATCACGGTCTATGAGACCGCCACCGGCAAGGAAGCCGGCGTTCTCGCCGCCGGCCCCGGCGCGTTCGGCACGGTGCTCTCGGCCGACGGGGCCAAGCTCTACGTCAACAACGAGGCCGCGAGCACGCTGACCGTGTTCGACACCAGGACCATGCTCGCCGAGGCCGTGATCCCCGGCTTCGCGCAGCCGCGCCAGGGCGTGAAGCTGTCGCCTGACGGCAAGACCGTGTTCGTCACGAACTTCCTTGGCGACAAGATCACGTTGGTCGATACCGCCACCAACAAGATCACCGGTGAGATCGCCGGGTTCGACAAGCTGCGCGCCATCTCGATCACCAAGGACGGCAAGACGCTTTTTGCCGCCAACAGCGGCCGTAATACCATCGGCGTGGTCGATGTCGCCGCCCATAAGGTCACCTCCGAAGTGGAAGTGGGCAAGGACCCCTACGGCGCCGCACTGACCCCGGACGGGCGCTTCGTCTATTCGGGCAACCTGAAGGACAACTCGCTCTCGGTGATCGACACCGGCACCCTCAAGGTCGTCGCCACGGTGACCGGCCTGAACGAGCCGCGCCAGGCGATCGCGTTCTCGGCCGACAACGCCCATGCCTACGTCCTCAACCGCGACCTCAGCGTCGCCGTAGTGGACCGGGCGAAGAACGCGGTGGTCTCGACGATGAAGCCCTGAGGCGACGCGCGCCGGGGGCCTTATCGCCCCCGGCGCGTTCTCGTCGTCGATACGTCACGAACGCAGGACAAAAACCCCATGCTCGGCCTGTTCCAGCGCAAGGACCGCCTCATCGTGCACGGCGAGGCGCCCTACAATGCCGAGCCGCCGCTCGATCGCCTGCGGGCGGCCTTCCTCACCGACCAGGCCGACTTCTACGTCCGCAGCCACGGCGACATCCCGGACCTCGACGCCGACGGCTACCGCCTGACTGTCGACGGGATGATCGCGACGCCCCTCGAATTGTCCGTCGCCGATCTGAAGGCACGCTTCGCGCACGTCACCGTCACGGCGGTGATGCAATGCGCCGGCAACCGCCGGGCCGACATGCTGGCGGTGGCCCCGGTCGCCGGCGACCCGTGGGCGGCCGGCGCCATCGGCAACGCGGAATGGACTGGGGTGCGGCTCGCCGACGTCCTGCACGCCGCCGGGATCGATGCGGGCAGTCCGCGCCACGTCGCCTTCGAGAGCCACGACCGTATCGCGGGGTCGGACATACGCTTCGGCGCCTCGATCCCGCTCGCCAAGGCGCTGGCGCCCGAGACGCTGCTCGCCTTCGCGATGAACGGCGAGCCTCTCGCCCCCGAGCACGGCTATCCGTTGCGCGTGGTGGTGCCGGGATTTGCCGGCATCCGCAGCCCGAAATGGCTCGCCCGCATCACGGTGCAGGACCACCCCTCCGACAACCCGATGCAGGCCGACGACTACAAGCTGTTTCCGCCCGACGTGACCGCCGAGACCGCGGACCCCGCCCACGGCATCACCATCGAGGCGATGCCGCTCAACAGCGCGATCTGCGAGCCCGCCCGCGGCGCAGCGTTGAAGCCCGGCCGGCACGCGATCCGCGGCTACGCCATCGCCAGCGATCGCGCGGTCGCCCGCGTCGACGTCTCGACGGATGGCGGCCGCAGCTGGGCGCAGGCCCGGATCGACCGCGATGCCGACGCGCCCTACGCCTGGACGTTCTGGGAGATCGACCGCGAGCTGACCGCGGGCGAGCACGAACTCGCGGTGCGGGCCTGGGACTCCGCCGGCCAGACCCAGCCGGCCGCGCCCGACGACACCTGGAACTACAAGGGCTACCTCAGCGCCGCCTGGCACCGGGTACGGGTCACTGTGGCCTGACCGTCACGCCCAGAGCAGGGCGGTGGCCGCAAGGCCCGAGATCGCGATCAGCAAGGCCACGATCCCGACGGTGAGGATGCGCGGCATCATCGGGATCTCGGCATCGGCGAGACGCGCCCGGATCGCCCGGTCCCGCCATGCGGCGCCGGCGAACGAGGCAAGCGCGCAGGCGATCAACGTGAGCGACAGCACCTTCAGCGGCCAGACCGCCAGCACCTCCCGCAGGAAGCGCTGCGCGGCCAGGCCGACGCCGAGGAAGGCGAGCCCGGTGCGAAGCCACGCCACGAACGTACGCTCGGCTGCCAGAACCGTCCGGTCCTCGGCGAGCCTCACCCGGGGATCGTCGGGGTGCACGGGTTTCGCAGGATCGCTCATCCGGCATCCGCCGTCGCGATCAGGTCGAGCAACGCGTCGGCGGCCCGGCTGCGGTAGCGCTCCTTGTGGCGCAGCACCCGGAACGGCCGGCTCGGCAGGGCGAACGCCGCCCGCACCAGGGTTCCGGTCCGAAGCGCGGCGGCGACCACGGTCTCGGACAGGACGGCGGCCCCGCCCCCGGCCTCGACGGCGGCGCGCACCGCCTCGTTAGAGGGCAGTTCGAGCGTGACCCGAAGCTGGGCGGCTGCGAGGCCGGCCGCACCCAGGGCCGCCTCGAAGGCCGAGCGGGTTCCCGATCCCGCCTCGCGCAGCACCCAGTCGGCCCCGGCGAGATTTTCGGGTTCGAGGTCGGTCGCCCCGGCGAAGGCATGGCCAGGGGCGACCACGAGGACCAGTTGGTCCTGCGCGATGGTGGTGCTCGCAAGCGTCGGGTCGTCGAGCGCCCCCTCGACGAAGCCGAGTTCGGCCTGCCCGGCGCGCACCGCGTCGGCGGCGTCGGTGGTGTTGCCCACCGCCAACCGGATAGCGATCTCAGGGTAGGCCCGGCGGAAGGCGACGAGGTGGCGAGGCAGCCAGTCGCTGGCGATGGTCTGGCTGGCGTAGAGCGCCAGCGTCCCGCGCCGCAGGCCGCTGAGGTCGGCGAGCACCAGTTCGGCGGCCTCGGCCCGGGCGAGCACGGCGCGGGCCTCGACGAGAAATATGCGCCCCGCCTCAGTCAGCTCGATCCCGCGGCCGACCCGGTGAAAGAGCTTGGTGGCGTGTCGCCCCTCGATGTTGGCGATCGCCGTGCTGACCGCCGACTGGACGAGGTTCAGCGCTTCGGCGGCCCGCGTCACGTGCTGTCGCTCGGCCACCGCCACAAAGATGCGGAGTTGGTCGAGGGTCATGGTTGCCGCTGCGGAACCGGCAGTCCACGGACTTGCGCGTCGACCGACTGCGCGACGATCAACAGCCGCGCCTCGTCGGTGCGACCCGTGACGACGTAGGACATGCCGCCATCGACCCAGGAGAAGGCGGCGATGTCGCCCTCGCGGGCGAAGCGGAACACCGTGCGGCCATCCGCATCGCCTACGCGGCTGTAGAGTGTCAGCCGGGTGCCGTGGTCGTCATCGTACATCAGCATCGCGGCGGATTCGGAACCCGCCGGCAGCAGCCGGCCGCCCATCAGGCGGAAGCCGTACGCCGTAAGGTCGGGGGTGGTCACCGCCCGGCCGAGGCGCTTCGAGAGCCACGTAACAAGGTGCGGCTTCTCGTCGGCGCGCACCTCCACCGGATGCACCGCCTCGACCACGTAGGTGCGGAAGGCCGCCACCGCGTCGTCGGTCGCTGGCTCGGTTCGCGCGAGCGTGACCGTGGGTACCTGCCGCGCGGCATGGCCGAACCAGCCGGCGGCGCCGCCGACCGCGAGGCAGAGCACGGCCGCAGCCGCGACCGGAAGCCAGCGGTAGGTTATCGGGCGATGTCGCGAGCGGATGTTGGCCACCCGGAGCCGCGCCGGAATCGCCTCCTCGGCGATCGGCGCGAGGCGGGCACGCAAGCGCTCGCGTAGGGCGCGATCCGCCGAGACCTCCGCCGCCCGCGCGGGGTTTCCCCTGAGCCATGCCTCGACCAGCGCCTGCCGCTCCGGTTCGAGACGACCGTCGATCAGGCCGTGGAGGTCGTCCTCGCCGACCGGGCGCGGATCCCCGCTCATTTCACCCTCCTCAAGAGTCCGGTCCGGCCAGTTTCCAGAAAACCGCGCATCCGCGTCCGGGCCCGGCTCAACCGCGACATCACCGTGCCGAGCGGTACCCCGAGCACCTGGGCCGCCTCGGCATAAGACAGATCCTCGACCGCGACGAGGAGCAGCACCGAGCGCTGCTCCTCGGGCAGGGTGTCGAGCCCGGTGAGCACGTCGCGTGCCCCCATAGCGGCCTCGGGGTCGGCACCCGGATCGGGCACCTGCTCCAAAGCCTCAGCGCCGACATCGATGCCGCGCCGGCCCCGGCGTCGAACAGTGCCAAGGAACAGGTTGCGCTCGATCGTGAACAGCCAGGCTCGCAGGTCGCCGTCGCGGCGACGTCCGGACCAGGCGGACAACGCCCGCTCCAAAGTGTCCTGGACGAGGTCGTCCGCCGCTTCGCGGTCCCGCAACAGTGCGACTGCGTAGCGCCGCAACGCTGGGATCTGCGGTTCGATGAGGGCGGCGATCTCGTCCACGAGGCTTTACCGATTAGGGCTTGGCGATGTGCCATGCACCGTTGAGGAATCCGTCGCCGGTGATGTCGCCGGGCTTCGTATCCTTGGCGAAGGTGTAGAGCGGCTTGCCCTTGTGGGCCCACTGCATCGTGCCGTCGTCCCGCGTCACCATCGTCCAGTCGCCACTAGCAGCCGAGCCGGAGGCGGCCATCAGTGCCGGCCAGTTGGCGGCGCAGGGGCCGTTGCACATCGACTTGCCGCCCATGTCCTTGTCGAAGGTGTAGAGGGTCATGCTCTTGGAATCGACGAGCGCCGGCCCCTTGGCAGTCTCGGCCGTTATCGCAGGCGCAGCGGCCTGGGCGGCGACGGCGGAGAAGGCGAAGGCCGCAAAGGCGGCGCGGATCAGCATGGTGCGCATGAGTGAGGTCTCCGGCGGTCTACCATGACCGCATCGGGAGAGATGCCGAACGGGCGCGTCTATTCCACTGACATTTGGAAAAGATCGATCACATCGGCAGGGCCACCAATTCGTCCCCGGCCAGGGAATAAAGCCGTTTCCCCGGCATCTCTCCCATCGACAACGAACGAGGAGGACGGCCCATGCGCGGAGCACTGGGATTTGCGCTCACGGCCGCCGTGATGGCCGGCGGCCTCGTCGGCGGCCGGATGATGATGCCCCCGACGCTGGCCGCCGCCGAGCCGCCGGCCATCGTCTCCGCGTCCTTCGACGCGATGATGGCGCAGTCGATGACGCGGATGCATGCCGACATGATGGTCCCGCCCTCGGGCGATCCGGACCGCGACTTCGCTGCGATGATGATCCCGCACCACGCGGGCGCGATCGCGATGGCCCAGGCAGAGCTGCTCTACGGCAAGGATCCGGTCCTGCGCCGCCTCGCGCAGGGGATCATCGTCGAACAGGGCCAGGAGATCGCGGTGATGCGCCGGGCGCTCGCCGATCTCCCTCCCGCGCCGGATTCGTCTGCCGCAGCCACCCACCTTCACCACCATGGCACGGCCCCTGCCGCCGAGATGCCTTCGGAGATCTGCCGATGAAGACCGCCCTCACCCTCCTCGCGCTCGCGATGCTCTCCGGCTCGGCTCTCGCCGGGCAGGCCCCGGGTGCAGCCTTTGCACCGGACGTGCCGGTCAGCGGCAGGGACCGGTTCTATACGTCGGACCAGTTCTCCAACACGGTCTCGGTGGTCGATCCCGCCGCCAACGTCCTGCTCGGCGTGATCCGGCTCGGCGACCCGACGCCGATGAACCTGAGCCCGCTCTATCGCGGCCAGCTCCTCGTCCACGGCATGGGCTTCTCGCCCGACCACAGGACGCTGCTCGCGGTCTCGATCGGCTCGAACTCCGTGAGCTTCATCGACACGGCGACCAACACGGTCCGCCACACCGCCTATGTCGGCCGCGCGCCGCACGAGGCCTTCTTCACGCCGGACGGCCGAGAGGTCTGGGTGAGCGTGCGCGGCGAGGACTACATCGCCGTGCTCGATGCCGCGACCGCCAAGGAGACGCGCCGAATCACCGTGCCGAACGGGCCCGGCATGACGATCTTCTCGCCGGACGGCGCCTACGGCTATGTCTGCTCCAGCTTCAGCCCCGAGACGGTGGTGATCGACACGAAGACCCACTCCATCGTCGGGCGGGTGAAGCAGGAGAGCCCGTTCTGCCCCGACATCGCCGCAACACCGGACGGCAAGCAGGTGTGGTTCACCCTCAAGGATGTCGGCCGGACCCAGGTGTTCTCTGCGACGCCGCCATTCGCGCCGCTGAAGACGATCGAGACCGGGCCGATCACCAACCACGTCAACATCGTCTCGACCAAGGCCGGCCAGTTCGCCTACGTGACGATCGGCGGCCTGAACCAGGTCAAGGTGTTTCGCACCGACGACTTCACCCAGGTCGCCACCATTCCGACCGGCGCCCTACCGCACGGGCTCTGGCCCTCGGGCGACGGCAGCCGCGTCTATGTCGGCCTGGAGAACGCCGACAAGGCGGCGGTGATCGACACCGCGTCGAACACGGTGATCGCCGAGGTGCCGATCGGGCAGGGTCCGCAGGGCGTCGCCTACGTCCCGAACGCCGTGCCGGAGGGCGACGGAATGCAAAACCTCCAAGCGCTGGGCGCAGCCGGCAAGACCAGCGCGCTGACGCTCGCGGGTACCGATGGCAAGCCGGCGACGCAGGTCACCCTGTTCGACCAGGGCGTGTTGCAGACGCTGCAGGCCGCGGTAACGGGACTGCCCTCGAAGATGCCGTTCGTGCTGGCGCTGGCCGCCGATCCGAAGGGGGCCGCAGGCCTGGAGCCGCTCGCCGCCTTCATGACCAACCCGGCCGGCGCGGCCATCGTCAACGCGATCGGCCCGATCCGCCAGATCACCCGCACGGATGCCGGCGCGAGCCGGCGCTACCTCGTGGTGGTCTCGGGCAAGCCCGGTGAACTCGGCGGCGTCGTCCAGATGCAGACTGTGGATTGAACGGGCGGCCTCACGAGCGCGGGAAGCGGGAATCCGAGAGCATGCGTTCGCAGCGCGCGTCCAGCTGCAACGTCTGCTTTCAAGGCCTCCATTGGCTTGCTTCTATGACCGAGTAGGGTCGAAACCAGCCGACAGGGACGGCGAGATCGGCGGGGTTGGACCGCAATCTGCGCGGTTAAATTTAGCTGCGGTAATGGCTGTCACTGCGTACAACGAACTGCGCCCCTGTTATCCCAAAGGCAGTGACGATTTGTTGGATGAACTCCGGTGCTTGTAGGCGCCGGTCGGCATAGATTGTGAAAACCTGGGTGGCGGTATCGTAGACGATGCGCCCACGTGGGTGCTGCTCGTACTCGCTGTAGGCAATAGCGGCAGGTAGGCCGCGCCGTTTGAGCTTAGCGACGCCCACAGCCTGCCACGCCTCCCAAACGTCGTAGTGCCCACGCGGGTGGGTCAGGGCCGCTCCGTAGGGCTCGGCGGCATTGAGCGGAGTTGAATCGATCACAAGCATGCGGATTGGGGAGGTACCGTCTGGTATTCCCCAGAAGATGCCCACGCTCGGCAGCTGCGGGGCGCTGTCAGAGAGGGGAGTGGTGGGCGTCGCGGTCATAGCGAGTTTTAGCTCCATCTGGAGTATGGGGTATTGATGGCGATGAGCTGATCGCCTGCGCAATGATGGCGTCGCGCCAGGCGAGGGGATGAAGCCAGCGTTCGGGGATGGCGGAAGCGCCGTAGAGGGCGCCGGCGAGCTGCCCCGTGACCGCACCGACAGTGTCGGCATCGTCACCGAAGGTGATTGCTTCGAAGGCCGAGAGTGGTCCAGCTTGAACGTAGGCTCAACCGAGCGTTCGCCGGCCCTTGTCATATAGGTAAACGGTCACTGCGAAGGTCCATTTCCGTTCCGCGCGGAGTACCGCCTCACGGATTGTGGTGTCGTAAAGCTCGGTGACGTGGAACCCGTTAGGTGCTTTTTCGACTTCCGCCATATCGAAATAGAATGTGCCGTCCGGCCGCTGAGCGTTGTCGTGGCTGGACGGCTCGAACACCGCGTCGATTTCCGGGCAGGTGCGGTCGCTGCGGTGATCGACGACGTTGCCAAGCATGAAGGCGTCCTCCAACAGGAGAAAGGCGGTCCGGCCGAGCCTTTGCGCAGCCGCCGGAGGCATGGCGGCGCTAGGAAGGCGGTGACGTCCGTGTTTTGATGAGCGCGTCGGCGAGTTGGGTGATGCGCTCACGCCAAGCGAGGGGATGAAGCCAGCGCTCGGGAATGGCGGAGGCGCCGTATAGGGCACCGGCGAGTTGCCCCGTGACCGCCCCGACTGTGTCGGCGTCGTCACCGAGATTGACGGCGAGGATAAGCTTCTTCGAAGGATGAAGTTGTGCCGACGGCCCAGAGAGCGGCTTCGAGCGTATGGATCACGTAGCCCGAGGAGCGGATTTGGTCCCGCGTTTTGCCGCACCAGGACCCACGGGCGATCGCATCGATGGCTGCTTCACCGGTGCGAGATAGCGGGGTGATATCGTCGTCGATGCCGCTGATGAAGTGCTGGGGGCGGAGACCGTCGGTCTCGGCGCCGATCCAGGGGCGTGGGCGGAGCACGTCCGGTTGGCCGAGGATCGCCTCGCGGAGGAGCTGGACGAAGTAGCTGCAGGCCTCGACCGCTTCGGGCGCGCCGTGCGTGGTCCGGCTTTGTGCCTCAGCGATCCGTTCGGCTTCGCCGCTGTGATTGAGAGCGACGAGGGCGACGGGGGCGAGCCGCATCAGGGAGCCGTTGCCGGCATCGTCCGGGTCGATAGAACCAGCATATAGCTCATCCGTACGCTCAAAAATTTTGAGTGCCCGCTCCGTTGTCATACCGATGTCGAAACAGGAATTGGTGGAGGAGTAGGCGCCCTTGCGGAACCAGGAGACGAAGCGCGTCATCAGGTCAGCTGGATCAAAGTCGGGGTCATGAAGAAGGCTGTCAGCGAGGGCCAGCGCCATCGAGGTGTCGTCGGTCCAGCAACCGGGCTTGAGATCGAAGGGGCCACCGCCGATCATTTCGGTGTGGTGAGGGAGGAAGTCGCGCCGGCTGAATTCGAGGGTAGTGCCGAGCGCGTCACCGATCGCGAGACCGAGGAGGGCGCCACGGGCACGGTCGAGGACGGCCGGGGCCGGATGAAGGGGCTGGGTCATCATGAAGCTCCGCTGATCGCCGGATGAATGAGGCTGGATCGGAGCTGAAGATTCACCGCGGCAGGGGACGAATTGCTGCCGATCGCTGGCTGTCAGTCACTGACCGATGGAGGTGGCGGAGAGACGACCTCGCCCTGGCACTCGTGCGGCGCTGATCGCCGTACGGCTCGAGAACGGTGGGCGGAGATCACGGTAGGTCGGCGAGTGAGGGGCGTACGGCCGGTAGTCAGTAGGTAGCAGTACGTCGGCTGGGTAGCCAGGGGCGTAGGTACAGGTAGGGGGTGGATTGCTGATCTCGCGTATCGCAGTGGGATCTCAGGGGGCTCTCATGCAGGGTATAATGTATGTAGCTGCAACACCGCCGATCGCACATTTCGTCTCCCCTGAATATGACCTTATTTTTTGAACTGGATTGGCCTAAACCTTTAGCGGCTGAACTCTGCCAGCCCAGTGGAAAGGTTGAGAGCCTGCGCGCACGCCTGACGCATGAGGATGATGTTGGCGCGCAACCCGCCTGCGGCACCGCTAGTCGTCCAGGTCTGCCGACGTGCCTTGGCACCGGCGGCGAGATTGGCAGCCGTCACGCCGTGGTAGGTCAGGAGGACCTGCTGCACGAGCCCGTAGCGGCGTTGCGCTTCCGTCCAATCGGACTGGTAGCCTTCGAGCGACCCGCGACAGGTCTCGAGATCGTAGCCGACGGCGTCCACTGCGGTGAGGAGCTGGAGCAGGTCCTCCCGGGCGGTCATGGGCTTGAACTGCGGGTTCTTTTCAAGAAACGACCGGACCGGTGCCGGTAGGCCGGATGCTCTCTGCGCGTAGGCCTGATCCGCCTTGACCCGTTCGGCCTCCTCGCGGGCCTCGAGCTCGGCTTGCTGGCGTTGCGTGGCCGCTTGTTGGCGTTGAGCATCGGCCTGGCGTTCGGGGGCCTGCTGCAGGGCGAGCTTGCGCTGTTCCTCAGCACGGTTGGCTGCCTCCGTACGTTGCTGGGCTAGAGCCGCGGCATTGGCCGCCACATTCTTCGAGTCCTGGTCAGCGAGGGCCGACCGGATTGGATCGAGACGGGCGCGGAGGTCGAGTTCGAGCGCTGAAGGGATGCCACCGCGCGCAAGACGCCGATCAATTTCAGCGACACGGGTCCGGCGGCTCGACAGGTCGGGATCGGCTTCAGCCAACCGCACGGCCTCGCGAAGTTCAACCTCGCGATCGACGGCAACGACCTGCTTGGCTCGCAACGCCTCGACCTGTCCGGTGACCTGCGCCTGCCGACCGTAGGGCTGATCATCGATGTACCGGAGCATCATCACCGTGCGGCGCCGATTGGCATCGGTCGCACAGGCCGTCATGCGCCGCTTCAGTGCCTCGAAGGTGGTCCGGTCCCATTCGATGAACGGGATGCCGAAGGGATCGCCACCGTCGGACCAATTCTGCCGGGTGAACAGCTCGGGATCGACCTGGGCGCAGGCGTAGCCGTCGAGCGCCGCCACCCCCTGTGTCGTCGCCACAGCGGTGGCCGTCCCCCCGATGCCGGCGGCGAGAAGCGTAACACCGGCCAGCATGAAACGGCGGACGGAGAAGGCAGCATCGGACATGAGCATCGCATCACCGGACTGAGGTGGGAGAATCATCGAAGCGGATCGAGGCGGCGCCTGAGGCGAGGCTCAGAACGGCGGCTCGGCTTCGATCCACAGCTCGTCCTTGGCCGGCGAAGTCCATTCGAGTGTGAAGGGCACGTCGTGGCGTCCGACGTTCAGGAACGCGTCCGCCTGACACAGACGGATCTCCAGGCCCTTGGCACCAACGGGGACGTAGCCGGTTTCCTGGATCACCCCGAGCCGCTGCACCGTGGCGCCGGCCTGCTTGGCGGTCGAGGCCCGATCGAGGACCTGACGAAGGAGGCGTCGCGCGGGGATGCTGTCGCAGACCGGCATCACACCGACCTTGAAGGAGATGGCGTTCGGGTCGGGGCGGTTGAGGAGGCGGTACCCTCCGAGAAGACAGAGCGCGACGGCACCACCAATGAAGCCCATTCGGCGAGCCTTCGGCATGTCCTGGTTCGCGACGTTCCTGGCGTGGCGGGCTTTCAACCGGGCGATCAGGCCGGGTTGGGCGTCCTTGGCGTCGGGCATGCAGCTCCTCCTGTGTGGCAGGGGAGGTTCACCGAAGCCAACCCGATATTGCGGCCGGCATAGCTCAATCCATGTGGCTATTGCCAGTGGTTTTCTGGCCCACATCGAGGCTCGTTATGCCTCGTGATGACGGGACGAGCCTTGGTGGCGTGGAACCTGCGCCGAGTGCGTGTTGCTGCAGGTATCAGCCAGGAGCGGTTGGCCGCGGATGCCGGCGTGGATCGGGCCTATCTTGGCGGCCTGGAGCGTCAGACCGAGAACCCGACCGTCGATCTGCTTGATCGCGTCGCGTCAACGCTGCAAGTGCCGCTGGCAGAGCTATTCATGCAGCCGGCGGAGGGTGAAACGGCGCCGCAAGCGTTGCGAGGTGGACGGCGTCGGGGCTGATCCGCAGCCAATTGAAGCCGAGAAGAACGACCTGCTGATTCTGCTTTGCGCCATAAGCGGGAGTTGGCTGCCTGTCTGGAAGCGGACGTTCCGCAATCGACCTACATCGGGCATCCAAAAGTGCATCGAGCGTTCTGTAAAGTGGTCATGCCGTGCGGCCAGTCAGAGTGCTCGTGCCGAGCGCAGACGACCAGGGCCCATGCGCCTGCGGGATGCCCTTGTGGCGCGCGCGGATGATGCTGCGGTGCGGGCGGCGTACGCCGCCCGACGATCACGCGGCGATGGTGTGCAGGTCGGTTTGCACGATGAAGGCCTTGCCTTCCTCGACCCAGCCGCTGCCGGCCGCTCCCTGGCGGATGCTCGCTGCCTCGTACGACAATGCAAAGCGGTGCTGGCCCGTGTCCGCGTTGTAGAAGCGCACGAGCGCCTCTGTGCCCGCCGCCCCTTCCGCCGCGTAGGCCTGGAAGCCCACGCCCTCGTAGTGGCAGCTCGGCAGCCCGCTGAGGATGTTGTCGCGCTCGCCCGTGCTCGTGGTGAAGAAGTGCTCGCCCGTGCTGGTGTCGAGGAAGCGGAGCACGTCGGTGGTGTCCGCGCCCTTGTCGGGCGTGGCCCACGGGCTGCCCTCCGCCAAGAGGCTCGGCAGCGTAGCCTGGATGTGCGCCGCCTCGGCCGCGTCCGCAGCGAAGAAGTGGTCGCCTGTCGTCTTGTCGTAAAAGCGGAAGGCTTGGCTCGCAGCCGCGCCGACCTGGACCGTGCTGCCGGTGACAGCCATGGCGAGCGCGATGGCGGCCGAGGGCGATAGGGGCCTATCCCACGCAAGCATTCAGCAAAACCAGCTTACCGCCATAGGCCGCGTTCATTTTCGACATCAGGGATGCGAGATCGGAAACCGTGGTCGGTTCTCGGATCTGTAAGGAAACTTCGTTCTTGAAGCTGCCGTGGCCGGAGAAATGGATGATAGGCATATGCGGCTGTGAATGAAGCCAATCCATAAAATCTTTGGCCGCCCGTGTAGCATGCGGGAGAACAGGTTTGACGGGCTTGGCACGCTTCCTCGTTTGAGGCGCGTCCGGATTTTTGAGCGCGTTAAGGGCTGCATTGTAACAGGTAAATCCAGCCTGCTTCGAAACCTCGTGCAGACAATGCGAGTATTCAAAGCATTTACTAGCGGCCTTGCGTGCCTTTTGGAGCGCTCGTGCGCGTGCCTTCAATGCGTGGAGGGTGAGTTTCTGAGGCTTAGGCAACTCCGTCATTTTACCAAGCCCCTCCGAAGCGCCCCAAGGCGATGGCCGCCAGCGTCATCGCAACCACAATGACAAGGGTAACTAGGCCGGGGATGGTATGTATCGCCGCCCCAAACCTCCAACGGTGCAAAAACCATCGGCTTTCCAGCCCCACATGCAAATGCGGGGTGCTGTTTGAGCCTTGGGGCAGGGTGTTTCGAAGAGGCTGATTTTCAGCGGACAGCTGATTATCGGTACGAGCTGACATGGTGCGCATCCCGCGCACCGAGGCAATAGATCAGTCAGCTCCCGCCTTGCCGACCACGCCTCGATGCAACGAGTGGCGGTGTCGCTTGTCCGGTTCACCAGAGCCTGTTGGCCGCGGGGGGTAGGCGTACTCTTTCGAGCCCGGACGCCATGACGTGAAGATGGTGGTCCCACGCGCGTGTTGTCAATAGCCCGCCCGCGACGTGGAGCATCAGCGCTGCGAACGCGCTAGAGTTTGAAATCGTCGCGGCTGTGGCCGGACCCCTCGAGCGCTACCAGCCATTTCGGAGGCTTGCCCCGGCCGGACCATTCCTCACCGCCCGGACCACGGTATTTCGGCGCGACCTTCCCACCGGAACGTTGGCGCTCAGGCTCACGGATCACGTCATCGACGGTCAGGTTCAGCTTTGCGGCCCGTTCCTCGAATTCCGCCTTCAGCTGCCGCCTTGCCTCATCGAGCTTGGCCTGCCGTTCGGCTTCCGCCGCCCGGATCAGCTCACTCAACTCCTCGGCACCCATGTCCTTCAGCGCCTCAAACACCGAACCCGCATCTGCCTGTGTCGGGCATCCTGACCGCTTTTATCCGTCGCCAGGTTTAACGGACTGACTGGCAGCCTCATATCGCTCCCAAACAAGGGGGCGACCTATGCCGATGCCGCAGAACGAAGCCGAGTGGAAGCAGGCCGCCACTGACGTCACGCGCTCGATGCGCGACTTCACCAAGCCGTTTGTGACGCCGCTTTCCAAAGTTCTTAGCCCCGAGGAGGGCGAGCTGCTTGGAACCGGCGGGTATATAACCGCCCTCGGTAAAATCATGCTGATTACCAACGATCATAATTTCGAGAAGTTGGATATAAACCAGATCGGAGCGCAGTTTTTCGGCAACGATCATGTTTTCATGCTGCATCACATCACCTACAGCACCAAGTATCCCTTTGACGTGGGATTTACGCTGATTAATCCCGCCGTCTGGAATCTTCCCAAGCTTCAGCCCCACAACGCCGTGGCGATACCGCAGACTAAATTAGCGCCCGCACATAAGCCGGTTGAAAACGAGCTTCTGTTTCTCAAAGGTTACGCTTTGCAGGAATCCAAGTTCTTATTCAATACCCTGATGAGTAACGCCACGTCATATACGGGAAAGGAAGTCCCTTTGCCGGAACGGTGGGAGCATCCGTTCCATTTCGCTATCGATTATCGCCCGGATCTGGCCGAGGAACTTGACCCCGGATACAGCCTGCCGCGTCCCGATGGTCTGAGCGGGTCACTGGTCTGGAATACCCACTACGTCGAGTGTGCTTCGCAGGGGTTCGAGTGGCAGCCGGAATTTGCAGAGGTGACCGGCATTGTATGGGGCTGGCCGTCAGGAGGCGCCTGCCTGATCGCAACGCGGATCGAGTACGTCCGCAGCTACTTGGCCCATGCGCTGGACGATATGGCCGCCCGAGGCGAAATCACTGTCACCTGAGCCGACGCCTTTCAGCCCGTGTTGGTGATTCCGAGTTTCTGGAAAAAGATCGCGTTCCGCAGCCGCGCATCCTGCATCACCTTGCCGAACGGGACGATTTCCACGAACGCGGCCGGATTGGTCGTGTAACCAAAATAGCCCTCGCCATCGGGGGTCTTCTCAAACCGGCCGATAATCCGCTCCTCGAGCTGCGGGGTAATGTCGGCCACGACATAGCAGTGGAACGAGGTACTAGGACGGATGCCCCTTATGGCGCGGCCCCTGATATCCACTTCTCCGGAAGTTTCCTTAAGCCGCTTCACATAGGAAAGCACCTGCTGAACAGGGTCTTTGCCTTTGTTGTATTCCGCGCGCATCGGTCTTTTGAATTCGACTATTACGACCGTGTCCGTATCCTCGCGCTCGCGCCAAGCCACGCATGAATTGTAGAAAAAAGCCAGGTCTGGACGTTCATCGCTATCGAGGGTCGTGTAGTTCGACAGCCTCTCATCGGATGCGAAGTAGTTGAAAAACGCCAAACGGTCATCGAGCAACCAAAGGTTATGGTCATCAATCGTCAGGCCCTTGGAGTCGATCCGCATGGGGCAAAACAGCTGATGAAGAGCATCCTCCTTGCTGTAGGTTTCCTTATCAGATTCATCGTACTCGAGGAGCGTTTCAAACAAATCGAGGACAGCCTTCCGGCGAGTGACATACTCGGCCAGAGCGCCGCGCTTTTCGTCAGCGATATAGCCTGTGTATTCCTCGACCTTCTCCGTCAGCGGGCCTTTCAGCAGATCCCCGGTCTTGATCGACTTTTCGACGGCGACAAATTTCTTCTGTCTGCGGAACCTCGCACGGGACATTTCGAGGAAAATCTCCTCCTTCCCGTATGAGTTGGGCTGCAGGCCTTCCGCGAAGTTTTCCAGGTCGTCGGCCAAGTACAGGAACTGCGGGTTTTCCGCGATCAGATCCCGGGTCGTTTCGACCTTCCGGGCAACTGCCTCCTCGATGTAGGAGCGCAGATAGTGGCGGGCAGCCTGACCGATGCCGCGCTTGATTTCCTCCACCTCAGACGGATCGAGGGTGAACGCCGTGCGCTCGCTGTTGACCTTCTGATCGAGGTAGGGGCTGGACGCGCAGGCAATGTAGACATGCTCCCTGTCTAGCGCCTTAAGGCCCAGCTGCTCGTCAATGGCGTAATCGATCACCGACCGGCTATCGCCCGCGATGAAAGCGAAGTTGAAGGCTGGCGGCTCGAACCGCATGCGTTTGTCGCACTTGAGCGACCAGACTGTGAGCGGGAAGGCGTCATCCCCTTCGCCAATCGTGATGGTCGTGGTGTCGTGGTCAACGATACTCTCGCTGAACACGGTCTCAATCTCGGTTATGCCGTCGTCCTCAACCGTCACCTTGGGCGCGTTGCCGGCGACGAACAGCGGGACGAAGTGCGCCGCGATCCGGTTTTCAATGACGCCGCTCTTGACCGGGCAGCGGTTCTCATAGGGAGATTTGAGGCCTCGGAAGCTGATGATGGTCCGGTGCGCGGGTTCGACCGTTGGCGTGTCCCGTTCGAGAATCTGATCCGCCTCAGACAGCCGGAAATCGAAGGCCCGGCGCTCCCAGCCTGTTTTGCCCTGATAGGTGCTATCGACGGATATCCGGTCGAACACCTTCAGCCAGGCCAGCCGGCCCACGCCCTTGCCGCCACGCGCCTCCTTCCACCGGGAGTCCGGTGTCCTGAAAGACCGGAAATTCTCCTCAGTGAACCCAATGCCGTTGTCCTCGACATCGAAGCCGATCACCCGGCCGGCAGGGTCATCCCCAAGCCTGACGACACGCACGAAGATCCGGCCCTTGGTAGAGGCATCCGCATCGTAGAGGTCCGTGATCGAGTGGACCGAATTGCTGACCGCTTCCATGAGCGGCAGCAGGGCGTTTTTCTCGGTAGGGCGCAGGGCCAGCCGGTTCACTCGGCCGATGATATCGCTCTCGAGGTTTGCCACGTCCCCATCCCTGAAGCGCCGCTCAGGGTCTGACGCCCGATTGGTCCCGCTTGCGGTTATAGGCGGCCAACGGAACAGGCGGAAGGCGACATTCGGGCGTCCCCCACTGCTCGATTTGCGGGAGAAGTCGAGGCACAGCCTTGTCGGTCGCGATAGCGGCCGAGGTTGCGAGGTGGCGAGACTGAACTACCCGACAGCGGACGTTGCCAGCGTCTGTAAAGGGTCAAACTCTGCCGAGACGGCGAAGCCATGAAGTGGTGCTGCGTGAACTATCTCGGTCCGGTTCGCCGAGGCCGAATCCGGTGGCATCGGCGACCGCGGCACCCAGGGGCGGGGCGAGCGCGAGGGCTGAGGTAGACGTAGATGGCTCACGCGGTGATCCTCCCTGCCGCGATGGCGTCGGCGGCATAGGCGGAGATTGGCTTGTCGGGCTGGAAGTAGACGTCGCGGCTGACGGGGAGTTTGATGTGGCCGCGGATGGATGCGAGCACGGTGAGGTCGACGTAGCCAAGTTCGGGGGAGCCGAGACCGAGGTCGCATAGGCCGCAGGCACGGGTTGGCTCGGTCGGGTCGAGTTCGGTGAGCAGCCAAGTGAGGGCGCCGTCGGGGAGGAAGAGTTTTACCACCGGCAACGGATCGATGTCCTTACCGGCTGCGGAGCGTTGACCGTTGAGCAGCAGTTGGCGGCGTTGCGCCTTTGTGAACCAGGGATGGGCCATCAGGCGAGACCTGCCGAGATGTTCCGACGAAACCGACGCGCGGGATAAACCGCCGCGACGGGGAGCGAGGGCGATGCGGTCGAAGAACGCCGTCGCTTACCTGGCCGGGGCGACGAAGGGGCAGGAATCGTTTTGCGTCGCCTGACCGTGAGAGCGGTGCGGATCGGGGTTGAGAGCGGGGCGTGCGGTTCGAGCGTCGGATCGGTTGCCGACTGGGTCGAGGATCGCGGTGGCGGAAGTATCAGCGGGGATGAAGGGGATCCGGACGGTTTGGGGGCGGGTGGAGTGTCGCCCAGCGCGACGGCAGCCACGCGATCGAAGTCGAGGTAGCGGGCGTGGACCGCCCTGGCGTGGTCGGCAGCGCCTGCGTGATCGAGGGCGTCAAGGATGCCTTCGAGGGTGAGGTGGACGAAACCGACGCGGTCAGGGGTGATGCCGAGTGGAGCGACGAGGGTGTCGGCGTAGACCTTCGCCGAGGCAGCGACGCGGCGGTTCAGGCCGGGGCCAGTGAGGACGAAGAGGCCCCGGCTGGCATCGCCCTGATCGACCATGAGCTGCGCGAGGGTGTGTTCACGCCGGAGTTGCTCGATCCCGGGGCGGTAGAGCAGCGGATCGTCGGGGGAGCAGTAGAGGCCGGAGGCACGGGCGACCTCGCCATAACGCGCCCGGATGGAAGCCGAGGGCCCGACCATCTGCTCAATGAATTTGAGTTCGACAGCGATGAAGGCCGGCTCGCCGTCGGGTGTGATGACGTTGAGCTGGACGTCGAAGGCCGTACCGTCCTGCAGATGGCGTTCGTCCCCGCGTCCGGGCGAAGTCTCGAATTTGAGCTGCGCGACCGAGTGGACGAAGTCAGGCAGCAGGCGCGACCAGACGCGGGTGGCGAGTTCGAGGTCGAGCGCCATGGGGCCGAAGAGGTTGAGCGCCAGCCCCTGGCTGGAGAGCAGATGGCCGAGGATCTTGGCCTCGTCCCACAAGGCGCCGGGCTCGCGTAGGATGAGGGCTCGCCGGACAAAGGCGGCGATTTCCGGTGTGAGGAAAGTGCGGCCGGCGAGGGCGTCCTCGCGACGAAGCCGCCACCCGGCGCGCAGCTTACGGGTTTTGCCCGCTTTGTCGCCGGATCCCCGTTCGACCTGAATGCCGGCAGGGAGGTTTTGATCGGTACGCCAGAGTGAGGCGAGGAGCCGTGCAGCCGCGGCGAACCGCGTGTCGCCGGTGATGAAGGCGGTGTGCTGCCGGCGGACGGCGTCGGGGATGAAGGGCGCGTGGGCAAGAGGCATAGCTTGATCCGGATGAAGCCGCAGGGTGAGCGGCAAGCTCCAGATTCAGCTGACGGTAACAGTTTTTGCGAGACGAAGACCGGGTCGCGAACTTTCTGGACCATCATATGCGCGAAACATTGAGGGATTCGGGGAGAGCCGTTTTAGCGGATTCAAATTTTGATAGCCGTATAGAAATTATATAGAATTTAGACAGCATTTTTGATAGAAATAGACCGCCACAATAAAAATCTAATGTTCTATTGCAGGAAATATTGGAGCTAAATTGTCTCACCCACGGGTGTTTTGCCGGTTCGATCCATTCACGGGGGGGTCGTAGGGAGCAGGATCGGCGTCGAGAGCCCCCGGTGGTCCCCTCCGGGGGGGGTAGAGGTAGATATCATATCGCAATCGAACAGCTTAGGTCACAGGTGCCGAGCGGTCGCTTTTTGCCGGTCCCCCCAGCGTTTCCAGCGCGATCGCAAGCTTGGCGTTAGTCCTCGGCGGAAACAGCTTGTTGCCGGGCGTAAGCCTTGCGCACGCCCTCGGAGGTCCAGCGCCGACCCGTTCCAGTGGTGATGCCGCGTCCGTTGAGGTCGTCCGCTGCAGCTTGGTAGCGGCCTGGAGCTTCTGGGAACTGGTTCACCGCTAGAGCAAGTTCGGTTTTCGCACGCTGGCGTAAGGCAGCCGCGTCGGTATCATGGCGCTGCTGCCAGCGTCGGAAGTGCTTGACCGGGTCGAAGGTCTGGCCCCCGATCAAGATCGGATCAGGTCTAAGGTCTTGGCGCGGAACGTCGTGGTTCGCGAGATACATTCGCATGAATGCGTGCGGGCGCCAGTGATGAACGAGCGAGAAGTCGACATAGACCAGGGTCGCCGTGTATGTCGCGCAGAGGCGCATCACGCGTTCGAGCTCCTCCTCGACTTGCTCCGTGCCGCGGTCGGCCTCCATTTCCATGAACGCGGCTTCTCCGACGAGCTGGCCTTTCTCCTCGCGGACATAGCGGCGGATCACCTCGAGCTGATAGCGGATCGTGCGGCTTTTCTGAGCCGCGGCCTCGACATCCTTGGGCAATGCTCGAAATCCGCGCCGCGGCACCGGCAGCGTCCAGTAGAACCCGACATACGCTCCCCCCACGCCCTGCTCCTGTTCGCGCCGCGCACTTCAGCCCGCCCCGGACAATTCCGCCGTTTCCGCAGCGACCGCCCCTGACCCGCTACCCCTGGTCCATCGCCTCGCGGACGAACCCGGACATCCCGTTCAACCCCGCAAGGCCTTCGAAGACCGAGGGTATCATGACCACCACCGATCAAGTCATCACGTACGACACCATCACCGCGATCACGGCCGAGGACGATGCTCGGACCGACGAGATCACCTCGGAGCCTAGTACCTTCGACACGAAAGAGAGCGACACGACTGCCGCGCGGATCTCGAACGACCTTGAGGCGGCCGACAAGGCCGATGCGGTTTGCCGTAAGAGCGTCGAGACGCAGCCAAGCGACGCCGCGGTAGCCTTCGTGCGCGCCTTCCTCGCCGAATGCGACGTCGAGATCCTGTTCGACGGCTCGCTTCGACATGCACGCGCTCCGCACAGCGCGACGACTACCGCCGAGATCGCCGGGTTTCTCGACCAGGAGGATATCAACGGCACCTGGCTCCTCGACGAACTGGTCGGTGAGACCCAGGTCCGCCGCGCCAAGATCACCAAGAGCGACCTCGCACGGGCGGTGCGCGCGGTCACGCGCGACACTCAGCGCGCACGGCGCAAGGACATAGTCCTGCCCCTGCTGATGCCGACCTCCGACGCACAGCGGGCGGCGGCCGCGGTCGGGTGGGCACGGCTCGCCGAGGCCGTGTTCGAGACCGAGCCGGTGCTGGCAACCGCCTGCCTGCAGCACTTCATCTGGCAAGTGAAGCGCAAGCTCCTCAATCTCGAAATCCAGCACCACCTCATGCCGGTGGTGTGGAGCCCGGTGCAGGGCGGCGGCAAGACGACCTTCGTGCGCCGATTGTTAGCACCGCTGGCCGAGCTCGCCACTGGCCCCGTGCTGCTCTCGGACTTCACCGACCGGCGCAGTGGCGACATCTACCGTTTCCCAGCGCTGTTCGTGGACGACATGGAGCAGATCGAGGTCAAGCTCGTCCCGGTGCTTAAGAGCCTCGTGACCAGCGAGGGTCTGCGACGGCGCAAGCTCGGCACCTCGATGAGCGAGGGCCACCGCCAGCAGACGACGCTGATCGGCACGGCCAACATCGCCATCGACGGACTCGTAGCTGACGCCACTGGCAACCGGCGCTTCGCCAGCCTCGCCTTCCGAAACGGCAAGGCGGAAACCGGGGGCGATCCGACCGTGTGGAAGGCGGTGGATGCAACCGATTACGGCTTGCTATGGCGCGCCGTCGATGTGTTCGGGGAAGCACCGATCTCGTCGCACCTGCCCGCGCTGGTCGCGCTGCAGGAGGCGGGCCGTCCCCCGGATCCCGTGCTGACGTGGTTGCGCAACCTCGACGTCGATGCGAGCGCAGTCAGGAACATCACGACGCGCCATGGGGTCCGGGCGAAGGGCCTGCATCTACTGTTCTGCGAGCAGGCCTCGTGCTGGATCTCGTCCAACGCGTTCGCGGAGCGGATGGCGTTGCACGTGGCCGACCCGACTGTGCCGTTCGAGCCGAAGGTCGAGAAGGAGTACGGCATCATCTATCCGCTCAAGGAGGGCGTGTCGGCCGCCTGACGCAACTCGGGTCTCCAGGGTCTCCAGGGTCTCCAGGGTCTCCAGGGTCTCCAGGGTCTCCAGGGTCTCCAGGGTCTCCAAGAGACCTCCTTCCGTCAACTATCAACTGATCGGATCCGCCACCATGACGACGGACATGCCCAACTTCGCCAACAGGTATCGGCCCCGACGCTTCGAGGATTTTTGGGGCCAGACTCACCCGGTCCGCTTCCTCTCCGGGCTCATCCAGCGCGGGCAGATCGGCCGCAGCTTGCTGCTGCATGGCTCGGTCGGATCAGGCAAGACCTCCCTCGCGCGCCTCTACGCCAAGGCGCTGAACTGCGACGCGCCGCAGGACGGCTCGCCTTGCGGGATCTGCCGCTGGTGTACCATCGCCGCCACCAAACCGAAGGAGGCCGGATTCTATGAGGTCGACGTGCCCGCCGCTGAGAACAAAGCGGACATGGTCCGGGCAATCCTCAGGGAGCTGAACCGAACTCCGCCGAACCCACCGCTTGGCTACCGTATTCGCACGCTGTTTTTCGACGAAGCGCACAGCCTCTCCAAGCCCGTCGCCGAGATTCTCCTGAAGAGCGTCGAGGAGCCGCAGCCCCGGGTGATCTTCTGCTTCGCCACCACCGAGTTCGACGCGATCCCAACGGCACTACGCTCGCGGCTGTTCCACCTAGAGGTCCGCCCGCTGCCACCCGACCTCGCGATCCGCTTCCTCAGGACCTTCGCCGATCGTGAGGGCATCGCCTACGAGCCCGAAGCCCTGGCGCTGCTGGCCAGCCTCAAGCACGGCTATCCCCGCGACCTGCTTATCGGGCTTGAGCAGGTCTACGACCCGGACGGAGGCATGCTGACAGTCGCGCGCGTGCGCGAGGTCTTCGACGTCGATCACACCGACGTGCTCGTCGACTACTTCCTGGCGCTGGCCGATGGCGACTTCGCTCGTCAGACGAAGACGATCTTCGCTTGGCGCGAGCCGCCAATTGAGCGGGTGCGCTGGGTCCGGGCCTTCCTCACGGCGCTGTACTACACCGAGCTAATCGGTCTCGACGTCACCGTCGAGCCCTCCCTGAGCGCCATCGCGTCCCGCGACCGGACCCGGATCATTGAGCGGTTCCGCGACCGCCTCGGCCTGTCAGATCGGCGCGACCTAGCGCCCATCTGGCGCGAGCTGATGCGGTTCTGGGCCAACGCTAAGGCAGTTGCGGACGATTCTGCCGGCCTTCTGCAGGTCACGTTGTTCCACGACCTCGTCAACAGCTGCCTGACCGCCGCGGGCTCGGCCGAGCATTGCGATCTTGCTGGGACGAATGCAGCGATCCCGCGCTCGCCGGACTCGCAGGCCCTTGCCAGCACCTCAGTTGCAACTGCAGCGATTCGCTCGGGCGCATCAGAGGATGATGCCGACGCAGCTTTCCTTCGGCTACAGGACGTGCGCACGATCATCGACACCGCCTCCTTCCTGATGCAGGAGCACGGGGTTACCTTCAACGCAGTGTTCCGGCTTCGCCCAGCCTTGTTCGCGGGAGGGGACGAGGCGGCGCTGATAGCCGCGTTCGACGCCGAGCTCGACGCGCAGGCCGCATCATGGTCGATCGAGCCCTTCGCCCGCCTGAGCCTCGTCGAGCGGGACGAGCTGGGCCTGCGCGGGACCGTTCTCGCTCATCTGCCCCACAGCAAAACCGGCCGAGCCGGTAATAGGGTGGCCCAGGCGGAGAGCTGGCATCGTTCGTGGCGCCAGCCGGATCGGATTGGGCTCGACGCGGACGCTCTCAGCTTGCGTGTCGGACCCATCGACAGAATCGCCGCGGTGCGGTTTCATTGGCAGGAGGTGCTCGACCTGTGCGCGGGCCTCGATCGGGCGGCTACCGGTTGGGATCCTGAGGCGACGCGTCCGCGACAGATGCTGGAACTGCTGAGCGTTCGGCGGCCCAGGCAGTCGGCCCCGGTCGAGGGTCCCCTGATTCGCGTATCCGAACCGCTGTCGGCGGCCGCGATCGCGCGTGCGAGCCGCAACGGGATGATGCCGTTGTCGGTCTTTGCGAACGAGGCATGGTCTCATCTGAAGAGTGGCTGGGAGCTCGACGAACATGTCGATCGCCTCAGGCTGCGCGAGTCCCGCGAGCTCGATTTGGCGATCCTCCGCCAGACCTTCGGAGACGGCTCTGCTGCAGCGCAGTCCGAGGTCGATGCACGCGTGTCGCTATGGGCGGCGGAGCCCCCCGAGCGCCGTCCTCGCACGTGGCGGAGTTGGTGGCAGGGCGGGGAGGCCTGAGGCGCATGCTCGACGTTGCCTACCTGCTCGACAGCCCGCCGATCCCGGGTGCGGTGATCTACGAATACCGCACAGGCGCCCTGCTCCAGCGCGTGCGGGAGGCGCTCACTGCCCTGGCGGAGAAGGAGGACCGTATCGTCCGACTATCCAAGCCGAGCGAGTTGCTCGCCAACCTCGTCGAGACCTCTTTGTTCGAGCCTCGGCAGCTCGAGCTGTGCGACTGGAAGACCGGCGCTGTGCCGAAGGCGTCCGAACGAGACCTCGACGCCATTCTGCGCGCCTTCGCAGTGCGCACGGACCAGCGCATTGCCTTGTTCGTGCCGGCGGGATGCGAATTAACGAGGCGGCCATCGTGGCTGTCCGTGCGCGCGGCAAGCTTCGTTTTGGAGGAGCCAGCGGTCACTTGCGAGACGCTGGAGCCAGTGCTGCGCTACCTCGAGGCGTCGACCGATCTCGCCGACCAACCGGACCTCCTAAGGCAGGAAGGGTTCGTGGCGCGCTTCGCGGAGATGCTCGCCGACAAGCCGAACCTGTTCACCTTGATCCGCGCCTTCGACGAGGTGGTCGTCACCGCGACCGATCCGGTCAGTAACCGATACGATCAGGCCCAGCACCGACGCGCCACCCTGAAGCGGCGGGCGCGCGCATCCGTGAGCGATCATCTCAAGGGCCTGCTGGCGGGAAGCGACAGCTGGGACGCTGTCCGGCTCGTGGCGGCCCTCGATGCGCGTCGCTGGCGGCGCGGCTGGAGCGCGCGCACCGTCATGGGCGAACTCTACGAACTTACGGCTCGCTTGCTTAAAGATGGTCACGGTGGCCCGAACGCTGATTCCCGTCACATAGTGCTATGGACCGCGTTAATTCTGGCGGCCGAGGGTGAGCTCGTCCCCACCAAGGCGCGGACGGCGCATCGATCACGGGTGACAGCCGACGGCCTAACGCTAGGTCTTGACCGGCTCGTGCGCGCTTACATCGCGCGAAGCGGTGTAGACCTGGCGGATCCACTGTCCGGCGTCTGGGGACGTCTGGACCGGACGCTGGGGCGGATGACGGAGGGCGAGGCCGGTTCGCCGGAAGGATCACGCGACAAACTCCTCCGGGCACTGGCCGACGCTCTGCCATCAGTCTCAGGTCAAGTTGATCCACTATGGCTGCGACGCCTCGCACAGCGCGTTAGGGACACGCTGGAGGCCGTAGATACCGCGCCCGATGCCTCGACCGTGGAGAATGCCGCGTTCGATCCGCGCGGCAGGGTCGGCACACTGGCGACCTTCGACGAAGTCCTCGGGCATGGCCACGTGGTCAAGGCGCTGCGCCAGCGCGTGCGGCGCGCCGATCACGGCACGGGGCTGCTCCTCTACGGACCGCCGGGCGTCGGCAAGCGCACGCTCGCCTGCCTCTATGCCAAAGCCGTCTTATGCGACGAACCTACGCCGCAAGGTGCGTCGTGCAACCGCTGTGAGGCCTGCCGGGAGTTCGAGCGCACCGGCGGCCTCGGCTACGGCTACGCCGATCTCGCGCGGACGGACGCGCGCGATCGCGCGCGCGATCTCGTCAGGATCGCCCGCACGGCCGCCTTCAGCAAACGGGTCGTGTTGCTCATCGCGAACGTGGACGCGTGCGAGGCGGATGCCTTCGACGTGCTGCTGAAGACCCTCGAGACGCCGCCGGCCGGCGTGACGTTCGTGCTGATGGGCCGCGACCTGCGCGAGATGCGATTGGCCGGGGTGTCGCGCTGCCGGGTCTACCGCATGCGGCCGGTGACCGCGCTCCAGGCGCAGGTCTACACGCGGTCCTTATTAGAAACGCACGGGGTCGCTTGTGACGAACAAGTCGTGAGCGTGCTGGCTGCAGCGGCGGGCGGGCGTCCCGGATCGCTGCGATCGCTGTGCGAGCGCGCGGCGGGATTGCCGGCGTGCACGCTGCCGGCTTTGCGGGCCGCACTCGATCTCAACTGGGTCGGGCCGACGGCCGCCTGGATGCGGGCCGCGTTGGACAGCCGTCCCGTCCCCACAGTCCCGGCACCAGCCGACACGACGAACAGGCGTGACGAGATCCTCCGCCGGATCCGGGCCATCGTGCTGCACCTGCGTCTTCAAGACGTAGCCGGGGCGGACCTCGATAAGATCTCGGCCGATCCGGCGCTGCTGCATCACGAGGACGACGAGCTGGAAGCGTTGAACGCTTCGATCGAGCAGCAGGCCGCGGAGCGAGGCGTCGGCGCCCTCGTGCTGCGCCAGTCGCTCGCGCGGGATTGCCTGTCGGACGATCACCGCGAGATCGAGGAGCTGCGCTGGGCGGAACCGGCGGGATCGTCGCGGGCATGAACTCGGGTGACCCCGCCGCATCACGCACTGATCGAGGCCGACGAACGCCGGCGCGGCTGGATCCGCGAACTCCCGACCGCCGCGTCTACCTTCGCAAGGGTGGGCCCAGTGACCCCCGAAGGAAGGCCTGCCCGACCTGGCGGAGTCTCCGAAGAGGTCGGGCGCGTGGGGCGGTTCAGGCGTCCGGGTCAGAGCCGTCGGTGTTGCTGATGAAACCCAGGTGCCCGGCTAATTTAGAAGTCCGTGGTGGAGAACGCTTCGTCGGCGTCACCGTGCCTGATGTGAGGCGTGGGGCGAACGAGGCTGATGAAGGCGTCCAAACCGGCCTGATCGAGAGCGCCGGCATCGCCGTCACGGAAGATGGGCCCCCGGCGGAACGCAAGCCACGATAGCCACCACCGACCTTCTCCATGTCGGGCGGCGTCATATATCCCTCTCCTAGCGTTCCAGAGCTGTCGAAACCCTCTTTATTGAGGGCTCTTATCTGTCTTCCTGAGGGAGGCCGAGGGAGGCCGTCTTGCTCGAAGAGCAAGGCTTCGCCTAGGCGGCGGCGAAGCCAGCCGTCCGGATCGAACTCGCAATCTGCGAGGCGTCGGTCGACCGTTGGATCGGAAATGCAACCTTATGACAGGTAGGCCAGGGCTGGGCTGTTGGCCTTAACGCACCGCTTCCCACTATCCCGGTGGCCAGCGCAGATAGGATGTCACCCTCCGATCCATCGGGGTGGAGCATCGTCTTTGGGGGATGGCTGCGAAGCCTTGTACCCCATCCTGAGCAATCCCGTCGCCGAGCTTGCCCTTCTTACCGATGCCCTTCGGAATTTTACCCGGCGGTCCCCATCTCGCCTGGATAGCGATGGAGGCTCGGGGCCCGTGGGGGGCCTGGCGTGTCGCGGATGGAGCGACATGACCTGCGCGCCAGAAGCCGCGCTTCCGGCCAGACCGCAGCGCGGTGACATCAAGGGATCCTGGACATCTGTTCGAGCAGCATTTTAAGGCCGTAGCCGCCGTAGGCCCCACTCACAGTTTTCTGCCGTCCGAGCATGTAGATCGTCACGTCCTCGCGTAAGCCGTGATCGCGCGAGAGCGTCGAAAAGCGGTGTCGCCAGCCATGGTTCGGCTGCATGCGTGGGTCTTTCATTCCCAGCGACCGAATCCAACGGCTCAGAATCTTGGAGCCATTGCCGCCTCGGCTGCCGAAGCGGTCAGGTGGCAGGTCCGGAAACAACGGTCCGGATTTGGTACGTGCGGTAAATTTAAGAAAACCCTCTTCGATGAGGCGTGGATGGACAGGGATCGTCCGCTCCGAATTTTCGTTCTTGAGCGAACCGGCCTCCGGGCGGATGGCCAGGACGGGGATGTCCCCGTCAGTGTAGACATCTTCTTTGCGCAGCTGACATATTTCGGCGACGCGCGCTCCGGAATAGGCGCACAGCCACGGTACCCACCGGCGCACGCTGTCCTCTGCTGCGGAGGCCGACGCAAGGATGATCGCAACTTCGTCCTCGGTGGGATCCCGCTTGCGGTCCTGGGGACGCGCCTTGGTCGTTACCTTGATACCGCGCGCGATGTTCGTCGACAGCTTCTTGTTGTCGACCCCCCACTGCAGGATCGTGCGTACCGGACCGATTTTTCCGTTGCGGATGGTCGAGCCACGCAGTTCCTTGCCGAGGAGCGCGTCCTTCCAGCGGATCAGATCGTCTTCTCCGACCGCTGCCGCATCGTCGTGGCCAACGAAAGCGATGAACTCGCGCACTGTTCGGGGGAAGACGTAGGCGGTCTTAAGCGAAGGCTGCCGCTCGCGTAGCCATCCCGTGATCAGCGTTTCAAACGAAATGGCAGCCGCCTGCTCAGCGCGGTCTAATGCCGCCCGTACCACCGGTACTCGCGTGCTTCGAATTTCGGTCATCGGCAGCGGTGCCGTTGCGGTACGTACCTCAAACGCACGACGAGCACCTTGGCTAAGCTCGCGCAGGTTCAGCGCCGCGGCCTGCGTCGCATCGGCGATCGCCCAGACGAAGTCGCTCCGACTGCCTGCGTCGACGCGCAACCCGTTCTGCGCGAGATAGCGATCGGCAATGTCTTCACACCAAGTGCGCATTTCCGCGCGTTTGAACGCGTGGCGATCGAAGCCCTCCGTGATCAGGTCGACGGCGGGCCTCGTCAGATCGAGCTCTGTCGCTGACTGCTTGAACAGGTCCTCACCGAGGTCGACCGACCACTGCGTCTGCTGGCTCGGCGCCTCCCGGTGGTGCGCGAGAAATTCTTCACCGATACGAACCGCCATCTCGATGCACGCCCGCTCACTCAAAGCCTGGGGGCCGTCGCGCAGGTTGGCCCACTGTTCCTCGAGAGCCGCGAGCGCTGCGGGGAACAAACGTTTGGCTTCCTTGGGATCGCGCGTGCCGAGGCTGCGGCGGATCTCGCCGCTGCCGACGAGCGCCTTCAGCTCGTCCGGGACACGCCGGCGCAGGTAGTAGAAGCCAGATCGCGGATGCAGCCAGGGAGTCGCCATCGCCAGGGCCATGTGTACCACCCGTGTGTACCACCGGGCGTCCAGAAAGCCATTGTCCGAGAGCAAGCTACGGCGAATTCACCACAATTTAGTGTGGTGGCGGAGACGGAGGGATTCGAACCCTCGATACCCCTTTCGGGGTATGCTCATTTAGCAAACGAGTGCCTTCAGCCGCTCGGCCACGTCTCCGGCGCTCTGGCTCTAGAAGGTCGGATCGGGCGGGTCAACCCGATCCGGGCCGGTGGCGGTGCGGCGGCGGCGTTCGTAGTGCTTGGCGATGCGCAGATGCCGCGAGATGGCGTAGTTCATGGCCGTCAGGAAGCCGTAGGTGCCGCGCACGACGTGGCGTCGGCCGAGATAGGCCTTGAGGAAATTGCCCGGCAACTCGACGAACACGCGCCAGGTGGGAATCACCACGCCCCGGGCCTCGAGGTCGTCCGCCTGCTGGTCGGAATAGCGGTTGAGCTTGTCCAGCTGATCGCCGAGCGAGCGCACCGAAAAATGGTGGATCACCCCGCGGAGGCGGCCGGGCTTCACCCCGGGCTCCAGGGCGACCCGGTCGTGCACCGGGGAGGCCGCGTAGCGCCCCCGGTCTTTCCTGTAGAGGCGCACCGGGGTGAGCCGGTAGGCCCAGGGATGGGGCCGGCCCTCGCCCGGAAAGACCTCCGCGATGCCGATCCGCCAGGCCGCCCGGCCGGGCTCGCCGGAGGCGAACAGGGCGCGGATCTCGGCCGCGAGTTCGGCGGGGACGACCTCGTCGGCGTCGAGGTTCAGCAGCCAGACGTGCCGGCACTGCTCCTCGGCGAAGCGCTTCTGCGGGCCGTAGCCGGGCCAGGGATTGTGGATCACCCGGGCGCCCAGCGTGGCCGCCAGGGCTTGGGTGCCGTCCGTGGAGCCCGAATCGACCACCACGAGGTCGTCGGTCAGGTCGCGCACCGCCCGGATGGTGGCGCCGATCCGGTCCGCCTCGTTCCGGGCGATCAGGAAGATCGACAGGGGCAGCGGTCCCGCCCCGGCCGCCCGCGAGCCCGCCGGCGCGCCGGTCACGCCAGCCAGTCCGGAACCCGGTCGAGGGCGACGAGGGCTTCGACGCTCACGCGCGGGCGCACCACGGCGGCCCGGTCGCCGCGCACCAGCACCTCCGGCACGAGGGCGCGGGTGTTGTAGGTGCCGGCCTGGACCGCCCCGTAGGCGCCCGCGCTCATCACGGCGATCAGGTCGCCCGCCTGCACCGCGGGCATCTCGCGGTTGAGGGCGAGATAGTCGCCGGTCTCGCAGACCGGGCCGACCACGTCGGCGACGATGCGGGGCGCGTCCGCGCCCGGCTCTGCGACGGGCCGCAGGCCGTGATAGGCCTCGTACAGGGTCGGCCGGATCAGGTCGTTCATCGCCGCGTCGACGATCACGAAGGTGCGCCCCTCGGCGTGCTTCACGTACAGGACCCGGGTCACCAGGATCCCGGCATTGCCGGAAATCATCCGGCCGATCTCGAAGACCGGGCGCAGGCCGAGCGGCGCGAAATGCGGACGCAGGGTCGCGGCCAGGGCGGCGGGGTCGGGCGGCGGGGCGTTGTCGTCCCGGTACGGGATGCCGAGGCCGCCGCCGAAATCGATGTGGCGCAGGGGATGGCCGGCCGCCAGGAGTTGCCGGGCGAGGCCGGCGAGCAGCCGTGCCGCGCTGGCGAACGGCGCCAGGTCGGTGATCTGGCTGCCGATGTGCATGTCGACGCCGTGGATCGCGATTCCCGGCAGGGACGCGGCCGCGGCGTAGACCTCCGGGGCCCGGGTGATCGGGATGCCGAACTTGTTCTCGTACTTGCCGGTGGAGATTTTGGCGTGGGTGCCGGCATCGACATCCGGGTTGACCCGCACGGAGATGGGGGCGGTCAGGCCGAGGCCGACCGCCGTCTCCGACAGCTGGACGAGCTCGGGTTCGCTCTCGACGTTGAAGCAGAAGATCCCCGCCTGGAGCGCCGCCACCATCTCGTCCCGGGTCTTGCCGACGCCGGAGAATACGATCTTGGCCGGGTCGACCCCGGCCGCGAGAGCCCGATGCAACTCGCCGGCCGAGACGATATCCATGCCCGCGCCCTGGGCGGCGAGCGTCCGCAGCACGGCCTGATTCGAATTCGACTTCATGGCGAAGCAGACCAGCGCGTCGTCGCCCGCGAAGGCCTCCGCGAAGACGCGGTAGTGCCGCTCCAGGGTGGCGCTGCTGTAACAGTAGAAGGGGGTGCCGACCTCCGCGGCAAGGCCCGTCAGATCGACGTCCTCGGCCTGCAGGCGACCGTCGCGATAGTGGAAGTGGTGCATCTCGGCCGTGTCTCTCCTGCGTGCCGGAGCGCGAGGTGTTTCCCGTGAAACATCCCGGCCGCCTGCCGGCGGGGCGCCCATCGACGAGGGGCACGACACGGCGCAGGCGCGGAGGCGGGCTCCGGCAAAAAGCCGTCTACAGCAGCGGATCGAGAATGAAAGGCTCCTTGGGGATCCGGTAGCCGCGCTTCGCGCCGCGGCCGGTCTCGATCGGGGCCCCGGTGCCGCCCGGCGGAACCGCCGCGATGGACAGTTCGTCCCCGGCCCGCACGGCCGCGGCCGTCGGCTCTTCCGCGCCGCCGCCGAGACCGACCGAGACCGGCAGGGTCCGGCGGCCGGCGACCGCATCGGAGCCCGCCGGCGCGGTCGGGGACGGGGCCGCGGTCTGCGGCGGCTCCAGGGAGCCGCGTCGGCCGCAGGCGGCGAGCGCCAGGGCGATGAGGCCGGAAGCGGCGAGGAGCTTCAGGGCGGGAGACGACAACATCGCGCGAGGATCCGGCGGGCTCGGCGCCGGCGCTCGAGGGCCGGCGGGAGCCTTACCTTAGCGGTTGGCGAGCGCCGGCGCGAGCGCCGACCCGCCACAGCAAGCGGCTTCGCCTCAGCCCCGCTGCTCCTTGGTGCCGCGGGCGCCCTGCTTGCCCTTGGCCGGGGCGTCCTGCTGCTGCTGGGCCTCGTACGCGTCGATCGCCCGGCGGCAATTCTCGCTGAGCTTCTTCCAGTTCTTCTGGAAGCAGGCGTCGGTGGCCGGGTCGTCAGGGGCGAGGTTGCCGCAATAGGTCAGATAATCGCCGGTGCAGTATTTCTTCAGGGTCTCGTTGCCGCGCTTCGACTGCTGCGCCGCGGCCGGCAGCGTCAGGGCGGTAGCCGCCGCGACGGCGAGAAGGATTGGCTTCAGGCGCATGGGGATACGTACCATCTCTCGGAGGCAGGACTGTCGGGAAAAGTCCCGGTTGCGATGATGCCTTTGCATGGTCGAAACAAGGCAATCAGCGAACGTTTCTGAGCGGCGATCGGGCTTTGCGCTCCGATCAGACGCGCTCGGGCTGGGGGGCGGGAAAGGCCGCCCTGGGCATCCGGTCCTGGCCGGTGAGGGCGTCGGCGACCTCCGAGATCCGCCTGCGCAGGTCGGCGTTCTCCCGCTCGACGCCGCCCTGGCGATCCGTGAGCGTCTGGGCGAGGGCTTCCTCGGCGGCCTTCAGGCTGGCCCGCAGGTCGTCGCGCTCCGCCGCCAGGGCGACGGGATTCGCGTCGGCATTGCCGGGCGGCGCCTGGTCGGCGTGCCGGCCCTGTCGGACCGCCAGGAGGCTGTCGAGCAGGTCCGCGTGCGCCTCCTCGAGGACGCGGAGCGTAGCGACGCTCGCAGTGCCGTCCTCGCGGGCGCTGGTGAGCTCGGTCTCGAGCTCCCGGGTCTTGGCCTGCGCCTGGGCGATCTCGCCGTCGCGGGCCGCCACGTCCCGGGCGAGGGCGGCCGCCCGCATGGCGCCGGCACCGATCGCCGCGAGATCCGCATGGCGCTTGGCCTGCACGGTCTCGACCCGGCGCTCCAGGCGCCGCTGCTGCACGGCGAACTGCGCGCGCAGGAAATCCCGCTCCGCGGCGATCTCGGCCGGCGACAGCGGCAGCCGCGCCTCCGCCCGCCGCCGCGCCAGGCGCGCGGCGCGCGCGTTGAGTGCCGGGAGCAGCAGGAGGCCGCACAGGCTCGCTGCCAGGAATCCCAGCGCGAAGATCATCACGGTTTCGATCACGAGGGGACGGCCCGCGCAGACGGCCGGAAGACCCGGCCCAGGATCAGTCTAACCCAGGTCGGTCGCCGGGGCGAAATCAAGCTCCACCCATCAATCAGAACGGGTTCCAGGTCGCCTCCCGGGTGAACTTCAGATAGCCGACATTGATCCCCAGCCGCGCGCCGACGCCACTGCGGATCGGCACCACGATGATACGGTCGCTCACAACCGCCGTCATGCCGAAGCCGCCCACCAGATAGGCCGAGCCGTCGACGCCGCCGAAGCGCCGGAACAGCTCGCGCACGTTCGGCAGGTTGTAGACCAGCATCATGGTGCGGGCGCCGTCGCCGCCGACGTCGAAGCCCACCGAGGGCCCCTGCCAGTAGACGCGGCGCTGGCCGGCGTTGCGGGTGTAGAGCGTGCCCTCGCCGTAGCGCACGCCGGCGACCACTGCACCTCCGCCCTCCTGCCCGAGGATATAGCCGTTCGGCTCGCCCCAGCGCCGCCCCGCCTCCTCGACGGTGAGTGCGAGGCCGCGGGAGACCGACCCGAAGAAGCGATGGCCCGATTCCACGATCTCGCCGGGGCGGAACGTCTCGGGGGTGTCCAGGTCCTCGCCGCGGGCCAGCGCCGCGCCGACTCCGGAAAAACCCGCTAGCGGCGCACCCAGCGCCAGGCCGAGGCCCGCGCGGAGCAGGTGGCGGCGGTGGGTGCCGCGCTCGTCTCGTGCCGTCATCGTTGCCTCCTCGCCCGGTTCGACGGCAGCATCGGATCCAGGCCGATGCCGCCGCTCTTGAGACTCCGCATCGTCCGAAAGCCGGTGACCATCGTTCGGGCGATGCTTTAACGGTTCCGCGGCGGATCCTGGCCGCCGCGGACATGAGCCGGTCTCGGCCGCACCCGCGACCGGGATCCGCTCGAGGACGGGCCCGCGATCCGGGGCGGCGCGGATCGATACGTCGGACCAGCTTCTGAGGAAAACCGCAAGATGTGGTTAACGTGCCCTGACGCCGCTCCCACTCCGGCCTCGCTCCACGCGCCGCGTCCCGGGCGCCGGCGCCTCCACGCGGCACGCTCCGGCTTGGTGCCGGTCCTGGCGCTCGCCGCCGCCCTGACGGGCGGCGCGCCGACGGCGGCAGAGCCGGGAGACACGGCGGCGATCGAGTTGCTGGCGCTCCAAGGGTTCGACCCGGTCAGCTATTTCCTCAAGGACGGGCCGCGGGCCGGCGCCGCACGGTTCGAGCTGTCGTGGGGCGGCCAGGTCTGGCGCTTCGCCAACGGTGCCGACAGGACGGCCTTCCGGGACAACCCGGAGGTCTACGCCCCGCGGCTCGGCGGCTTCGACGCCGCCGGGATCCTGGATGGGCGCCTTGTCGATGCCGACCCGCTCGTCTTCGCCGTCATCGGCGAGCGCCTCTACCTGTTCCGGGATGCGGCCCGACGCGACCGGTTCCTGGCTGCGCCCGAACTGGTCCGCAAGGCGGAGGCGGCTTGGCCCGGCCTGCAGGACCAGCTGGACATGCCGACTCGGGACCCGCCGCTCAAGGCCCCGCCTCTCAAGGATGAACCGCTCAAGGATGCGCCGCGGTGAGTCGCGTCCGAACCGGCCGGGCGGGCCCGGGGGCCGGCAGCGCGAGGCCGGCGGCGAGGTCCGGGTCGCCCAGGGCCGCGAACGGCCCGTTGCGGTAGCCTTCGCGGTAGCAGCCGTACCGGATCGGGCCGCCACCGGGGACCACCACGCAGCCGCCGGCCGCCGCCAGGATGTGGTCGCCGGCGGCCGTGTCCCATTCCATGGTCGGCCCGCAGCGGACGTAGACATCCGCCTCGCCGGCCGCGATCAACCCGAACTTGAGCGCGGATCCGGTCTGGCGGGTCTCCGACACGGGCAGGGCGGCGAGGCACGTCGCGGTCTCGGGATCGCCGTGCCGCCGGCTCCCCAGGGCGACGAGTCCGCTGCGCGGCGCCGGACGGGCCTGCACCGGACTGCCCGCGCCCGGGCGTCCGTCGATCACGGGGCCTTCGACGGTGGCCGCGCCGGCCCACCAGGCCCGCCCGAGGCCGGGGGCGACGAGGGCGGCCGCCACCGGGCGCTCGCCGGCGACCAGGGCGATGTTGACGGAGTAATCCGGCGTCCCGGCCAGGAAGTCGCGGGTGCCGTCCAGAGGATCGACCAGGAAGAAGTTCTGGGACGGCCGCACCGCGAGTTCGGATGCCGGGGTGCTCTCCTCGGCGACGACGGTTATCCCGGGGAAGCGGGCGGCCAGAGCCGCGACGATCAAGGCCTCGGCCTCGACGTCGGCGGCGCTCGACGGCGATCCGTCGGGCTTGAGGGCGTGGGGGCAGGGACCGCGATGATAGCGCCGCAGCACCTCACCGGCGGCGCAGGCGATCTCGGCGAGCACCGCGGCGATCCGCTCGCGCTCAGGCCCCGAAAACATCGCCGCGCCCGTCATGTCGCCTCCCGCCCCCGCCTGCATGCCCGAGCGGGTTGAGATTGTCGACGGTTCGGGCCGGCAAACGGTTCCGTTGCGTCGTCTTGATCGGGGGACGGCCGACGGCCAGCCCGGCCCGACCCGGCCC
>NZ_VRVA01000359.1:0-244 GCF_008039945.1 Methylobacterium sp. WL64 | reverse complement strand
GGCAGCAACGCCTACCACTGGGTGTTCCACGCGGCCGACGCGGTGGTGCACACGGCCTCGCCGACGCGGGGCGCCATCGTGGTGCGGAAGATGATGGACGGCCACCGGCCCGCGGTGTGGATCTCGGATCGCTACACCGCACAGCAGGGCCACGCGGCTGCGCACCAGACTTGCCTCGCCCATCTCGCCCGGGACGTCGCCTATGTCGTCGAGGTGAGCGACGACCCCGTGCCCTGGCGGCTGC
>NZ_VRVA01000358.1:0-245 GCF_008039945.1 Methylobacterium sp. WL64 | reverse complement strand
TGCTCACCTCAGCGATGTCGACGTGCACATAGCCGATGGCGTAGGTCGCAAAGCGCTGCTTCTTGGGTTTGTTGCCGTCGATCTCGGGTAGTCGGCTGATGCCATGCCGTTCCAGGCAGCGATGCAGCGAGGATCGCGTCAGGTGCGGGATCGTCGGCTGCAAGCCGTAAAGGCAGTCGTCAAGCGGCAGCAGGGTGTGCCGGCGGAAAGCGACAATGATCGCTTCCTCCTCAACGGTGAGCACG
>NZ_VRVA01000357.1:0-246 GCF_008039945.1 Methylobacterium sp. WL64 | reverse complement strand
TCCGCAGTACCCTGACGGAACCATGGCCTTCTCAGACTTTGGTATCGAAAGTCTCCGTAACCTCATCGACGTCAACCGCAGCGCGCCGAAATAGGGGTCTGGCGCAATCTCGATGCAGGGGGGCTCATGGTGTACCGATCAGCCGAGCTTCGAGCAGGTCGAGTTTGGCGCGGCCGAACATCTGTCGCTTCACGAGCTTCAGGCGGGTAATCTGCCCTTCGGTCTGGCCGTTCGACCATGGTTGCG
>NZ_VRVA01000356.1:0-248 GCF_008039945.1 Methylobacterium sp. WL64 | reverse complement strand
CCCATCCGGGCATCCGCTGTGCTCGTCCGTTTACGCCACTTCTGCACCGTCGTCGGACTGACGCCGTAGCGCTTGGCCAGCGACCTTACGCTCTCTTCACGTAGCTGGATCGCGCGACGGACTGCCTTGTATCTTTGAGTTGCCCGCTGGAGTGAAGCCAGTGAGGCTACAAGGTGAGGGTCAGCCCGTGTTTGCCTAGGGTTTTCTAAGCCCGCGACAGAGCAAGGTGCGGCCCTCACCGCCACAGT
>NZ_VRVA01000355.1:0-250 GCF_008039945.1 Methylobacterium sp. WL64 | reverse complement strand
TGCTCACCTCAGCGATGTCGACGTGCACATAGCCGATGGCGTAGGTCGCAAAGCGCTGCTTCTTGGGTTTGTTGCCGTCGATCTCGGGTAGTCGGCTGATGCCATGCCGTTCCAGGCAGCGATGCAGGGACTGTCAGGAATTTCGTGTGGGGGCGGCCATAGTGGATCCGAAGGAGGTTCCCGATGGCACGACGCAAAGCACCCCACGTCCCTGACGCGATCCTGGACCAGCTCCTGGCCGGGGCCGATC
>NZ_VRVA01000354.1:0-251 GCF_008039945.1 Methylobacterium sp. WL64 | reverse complement strand
GGCAGCAACGCCTACCACTGGGTGTTCCACGCGGCCGACGCGGTGGTGCACACGGCCTCGCCGACGCGGGGCGCCATCGTGGTGCGGAAGATGATGGACGGCCACCGGCCCGCGGTGTGGATCTCGGGACTATCGGAAATTCCGTGTGTGAGCGGCGGGTTGAACATCAGGCCGCCATGGCCCGGGTGAAGCGCTCGCCGAAGATGACGGCGAACTGCGCCTTGGCCATGACCCACTCACGCGGGCCCATC
>NZ_VRVA01000035.1:0-48867 GCF_008039945.1 Methylobacterium sp. WL64 | reverse complement strand
CCCCGGTGCCGCGCCCGGCCACCCCGTTCACCCTCCGGCCGAAGGTCCGCAACCGCACCCAGCCCCGCGCCCTGCTGATCGGCTCCTCCACCGGCGGACCGCGGGCGGTGGGCGAGATGCTGGAGGGGATCGGCGCCGCCGCCCTGCGGCGCGTGCCGGTGCTGATCGTGCAGCACATGCCCCCGATCTTCACGGCCGTCTTCGCCGAGCACCTCTCCACCCGCACGGGGCTGCGCGCGGCCGAGGGCAAGGCCGACGAGCGCTTGGAGGCGGGCCGGATCTACGTGGCACCGGGCGGGCGCCACATGGGGCTCGTGGCGGGACCCGGCGGTCCCACGATCCGGCTCACCGACGGGCCGCCGGTGAATTTCTGCCGTCCGGCGGTGGACGTGCTGTTCAAGGATGCGGCCGTGGTGTTCGGCGCCGCTACCGCGACGGTGATCCTCACCGGGATGGGCTCGGACGGTACCAACGGCGCGCGCGCGCTCACCGAGGCGGGCGGCCCGGTCCTGGCCCAGGACGAGGCGACCAGCACCGTCTGGGGCATGCCCGGCAGCGTCGCCCGGGCCGGCCTCGCCGAGGCCGTGCTGCCGCTCCCCGAACTCGCGACGGCGCTGCGCGCCCTGATCACGGGGCAGCTGTCATGACCGAACTCGAGTTCGAATACCTGCGCAGCTTCCTCAAACAGCGCTCCGGCCTCGCGCTGACCGCGGAGAAGCGCTACCTGGTCGAGAGCCGCCTGACCCCGGTCTGCCGGCGCTTCGGGCTCGCGACCCTCGGCGATCTCATCGGCGCGCTGAAGCTCGGGCAGGATGGGGCGACCGAGCGCGCCGTTGTCGAGGCGATGACCACGAACGAGACCTTCTTCTTCCGCGACCGCATCCCGTTCGACCTGTTCCGCGACACGATCCTGCCCGAGGCCCTGGCACGCAACGCCAGCCGGCGCCGGCTGCGGATCTGGTGCGCCGCGGCCTCGACCGGCCAGGAGCCCTATTCCCTGGCCATGCTGCTGCAGGAGGCAGCGCCCCGGCTCGCCGGATGGCAGGTGGAGATCGTCGCCACCGACCTGTCCACCGAGGTGATCGAGAAGGCCAAGCTCGGCCTCTACAGCCACTTCGAGGTTCAGCGTGGCCTGCCGGTGCAGTGGCTGATCAAGTACTTCACCCAGATCGGCGAGCAGTGGCAGATCGCCCAGAGCCTGCGCTCCATGGTGGATTACCGCCAGCTCAACCTGCTGCACAGCTTCGCGTCGCTCGGCCAGTTCGACGTGATCTACTGCCGCAACGTGCTGATCTACTTCGATGCACCGACCAAGTCGGATGTCCTGGCCCGGCTCGCGGCCCAGCTTGCACCGGGGGGCGCCCTGTTGCTCGGGGCGGCCGAGACCGTGATCGGCCTGACCGACCGGCTCAGTCCCAACCCGAAGCAGCGCGGCCTCTACGGCCATTCCGAACCGGTGGGCCGCACCCCCGAGATGGTACCGCCCCTGCGCGTGGCCGCCGGCGTCTGACGGCCCGGCGGCCAGTCCGGGCCCCGTTCTGCGCGTCGGGATCGTCGCGGCCGGCCCCGGTGCCATGCCCGGTGCCGGCGTCCTGACGGGCGCCCCACCGCCGGGTGCATCGCCCGCCTGCGCCCGGACGGGGTCGACCCCGGCGTAGCGAGGCGGCATCAAGGGCCTGCGCAGCAGCCCGGGATCGGCGGACGGCCCGGCGGCCAGGAGACACGGCATGGCGGCAGGAATGGCGGCAGGACACGGGGCGGGATTGCCCAAGGTCGCGTTCATCGGCACGGGCGGGACGATCTCGTCGCTGGGACGCGACGCCCTCGACATCCTCGACTACACCGCCACCGACCGGCGCCTGGAAGCCGGCGCGATCCTGGATGCGGTCCCGGAACTGGCCACGGTCGCCACGGTGGTCCCGGTGCCGTTCCGGGCGGTTCCGAGCCCGGCGATCGGGTTCGCCGAGTGGCGCGACCTCGTCCTGCTGTGCGAGCGGACCGCCGGGGAGCATCCGGACCTCGCAGGCATCGTCATCGGGCACGGCACCGCCACACTGGAGGAGACCGCCTACGCGCTGAGCCTCACGCTCACGATCGACCTGCCGGTGGTGCTGGTCGGCTCGCAGCGGCCGATGAGCGCGCTGTCCACCGATGCCAAGCTCAACCTCGTGGCGGCGGTCCGCACCGCCGCCAGCCCCGCCTCCCGGGGGCGCGGCGTACTGGTGGTGCTGAACGACGAGATCCAGGCGGCTCGCGAGGTCACCAAGACCTCGGTGGCTCGGCTGCAGACCTTCCGCACCCCGGATTTCGGCGTGCTCGGCCAGGTCGACGGCGATCATGTCCGCTACTACCGCCGCTCCGAGCGGGCGCACGCGCCGGGCACGCCCTTCGACATCCGGGCGCTGGCCGCGCTGCCGCGGGTCGACGTGTGCTACGGCTACGCCGACGCCGACGGCACCGCGGTGCGGGCGTTCCGGCAAGCAGGGGCGCGCGGCCTGGTCGCGGCCGGGCTCGCCCCGGGGATGATGCCGCCGGCCGAGGCCGACGCCCTGGAGCAGGCCGCCGCGGCGGGCATCCCGGTGGTGATGTCCACCCGGGCCGGCAGCGGGGTGGTGCCACTGACCACGCGGCTGCGCACCCGCGGCATCCTCAGCGCCGACAACCTGACGCCGCAGAAGGCCCGGATCCTGCTCGCCCTGGCGCTGACCGCGACATCCGAGCCCGACGCGGTCGCGCGCCTCTTCGCGACCTATTGAGAACCGATGCCCCTGATCGATCCCGCCCGGACGCGCCTCCTGGTCATCGACATCCAGGTCCGGCTGATGCCGGCCATCGCGGACGGCGCCGGGGTGATCGCCAACACGGGCCGCCTCCTGGCTGCGGCCGGGATGCTCGACGTGCCGTCCCTGTTCACCGAACAGAATGCCGGCGGCCTCGGGCCGACCGTGCCGGATTTCGCCCCGGAACCCGGGGCGGCCTTCGCCAAGATGAGCTTCGGCGCCGCGCAGGCGCCGGGCTTCCTTGACCGGATCGGGGACCGCGACCTCGTCGTGACCGGCTGCGAGGCGCATATCTGCGTGCTGCAGACGGTCCTCGGCCTCCTGGAGGCCGGCCGGCGCGTCTGCGTGGTCGCCGACGCGGTCGGCTCGCGCCGGCCCGAGAACCGTGCGGCCGGCCTCGCCCGGATGGCGGCCCACGGAGCCGAGATCGTCACCACCGAGATGGTGGTGTTCGAATGGCTCGGCACCGCCCGGCACCCGCGCTTCCGCGAGGCCGTCAAGCTGATCAAGTGAGCGGGCTCAGCCGCCGTCCAGAGCCGCACGGGTGCGGGCGTCGGTACCGATATCGTCCAGGCCCTCGAGGCCCAGCACTTCGATCAGCCGCATGCGGGCGCGGCTGACCCGGCTCTTGATCGTCCCGACGGCGACGCCGCAGATCGCGGCCGCCTCCTCGTAGGTGAAGCTCTGGGCGCCCACCAGGACCAGGGCCTCGCGCTGGGCGTAGGGCAGGCGGTTCAGGGCGCTCTGGAACTGGGCCATCTCCACCCGGATCTCCTGCTCGGGCAGGGAGGTCAGCTTCCCCGCCAGCACGCCGTCGGCATCCTCGACCTCGCGCTTGCGCTTGCGCTGCTCCGAGTAGAACAGGTTGCGCAGGATCGTGAACAGCCAGGCCGTGAGGTTGGTCCCCCGCCGGAAGCTTCCGGCATTGACCCAGGCGCGCACCAGCGTGTCCTGCACGAGGTCGTCGGACCGGTCGATGTCGTAGGTCAGCGAGAACGCGAAGGCCCGCAGGGCCGGGATCGCCCCCAGCAGGAGGCCGCGCATCTCGGGATCGACCCCCTGGGATGGCGGCCCGGAATTGCTGCCGGCGGGAGCGGCTTGGGTCATCATCATCATTGCAGGGCCTCCGTGTCGGAGCATGCGGCGAGGTCGTCGATCAGCGTCCGGAGCCGCTCCGGGATCGGCAGGGCCAGGACGTCGGCGTAGTACAGGCGCAGGCCACGTCCGATCCGGTCGCGATCCGCCTCGCTCATCGGCCGTCGTCCGGGCATGGGGCGTGCGGCCGCGCCGTCGGGCAGGGGCGCAGCATCGTTCGCGGGCGTCAGCCCGGCGCCCTCCGCCTCCCCGGCGAGGCGCGTCACCACCCGCTCGTCCTTGCCCTGGATCATGATCACGCCCCGATCCTCGGCGATGCGGCCCCGGGGGGGGCGGCACCCCCGCCGCCCCGGTCTGTCGACCGGATCCGGCGAAGACGCGCTCCATCGCCTTCCGACGGCGCTGGTAGGCGCGGCGGATTTAATCGGTTCTGAACTTCGTATTCATCAAATCTTAATGTCGGAATTTATGAGCTAGACGGTGATTGATTAGCAAATATTCCAGTTACAATTCAGAAATACTATTTATAGCTTGGCCATAAGCCAAGGTCGTCCACTGAGGCTGAACGGCGGCTGAGCATCCTGGCGACGTTCAGGACCTCGTGGGCGAAAGCGTCGAGGGTGCGCGACCGCGCTGACGTTCGGTGTGCGCAAGCCAGGCGCGTCCCGCAGGATGCGACAACCTGAAGATGCGGGGTCTGTAGCCAGGGCCGGGCAGCTGTGCTGAATAGGTCCGACGAACGGCCGCAGGACGCCTCGGTGCCGGCAGCAAGCGGGCAGCACGGTCGCAGTTTGCTATCGCCTCTCCATCCCGTCGCTGCGGTGAGGCCGCAGCTCACGCCAGACGACCTGGCGCGGAGGCTTGCCGGCCTGGGGCAGGGCGAGCGTCTGGTCGTCCTGGGCGTCGACAGCGCCGCCATGGGGACGCTGATCTCAGATGGCACAGACCGCAGCGCGCTGCTGGTCGCAAGCGGAGGCCGACGCACGGCCGCGGCGCTCATCGACCGGCTTCTCGACGATCTCGCCGAGCTGGCGCTGGAGAGCTGGCCGCATTGGTACGGCCGTGATGCGTCGCCCACCCCGGTCGTCGCCGATCCGTGGCTGAAGGCGGCCGCCAAGCGCGCCAGGCTCGGCCTGACGCCGCGCTTCCGCAAGATGGGGCGCGACCTCGAACTCCGCCGCCTGTCCCGGTTGATCGACCCCGCCGGCGTCATTTTGGTCTGGGAGGTCGATCCGGTGGCGGCGACGCGGGCGCGTCCGGCCATTGAGGCGCTGGATTGGTGCGTTCGGCACGGGGCCACGGTGGTGCCGGTGCCCGCCGCGGAGCCATCCGACGCCGCGCCCTACGACCGGATCCTCTACGGCGCCCATCAGCTCGCACGGAGGGAACGTGCGGCGGCCGAGCGCTTCATCGCGCCGGCCGGAGCACACCACGCGAGCGCCATCGAGCGGCACGTCGCGGAGGCACTGGCGCAGGACGCAGACCTCAGGGGCCTGTTCGTCTGCAATGCCCCTGTGCCCGTGGGGGCCTGGGGCGCACGACCCCGCGTCGACCTGCTCTGCCGCAAGCACCGCATCGTCGTCGAACTCGACGGCCCCGAGCACCGGGTCGAGCCCAAGTTCGGCAACGATCGTCACCGGGACTACGAGCTCCTCACGGCGGGCTACCTCGTGCTGCGCTTGACCAACGATCAGGTCGCGACCGACCTTCCCCTCGCGATCGAGAAGATTCGAGCCGTCGTCCGCCTGCGACGCGGTGCGCAGGAAGGGCGAACCGATGCGTGAGATGCCGACGCCGAAGCAGGCGCTGATCCTGTGGTGCCTCCTCGGCCGCTGTGGAAGCGCGCTGCAGAGCACACTCGCGCCGCGCATCGACAAAGCGGACCGGGAGGCCCTGATCGCGGGGCGCTACCTCGAGGCAGAGCGGCAGGGGCGCTCCCTGCGCCTGACCGTCACGGACAAGGGCTGGAACTGGGCGGGCGAGCACATGCGCGAGCCCCTGCCGCCAACCTTCCGGGTGCTGCAGGACTGGCTGGAGCGCATTCATGTCGATCTCGCCAGAACGGGTCGGCCCCTCGCCGACCTCGTCGGGAGCGCCCCCGACGAGCCGGCACCGGCGGCGCCTGCCCCACGTGCGAGTAGATCGACGGCCGAGGGGCCGCAGAAACGCGGACCTAAGAAGCTCGGACCCAAGCAGCTCGGACCCAAGCAGCTCCGGGCGCGCATCGACGCCGCCTACCTCGCGCTGACGGGCGGGGCGCGGGCCAAGGCCGTGCGCCTGAGTGCCCTGCGCGCCCATCTCGAGGACCTCGACCGCGCGACCGTCGATGCGGGCCTCGCGGCCATCCTGCGCAACGATCGCACGGCGCGGCTGAGCCAGTTCAGCGACCCCAAATCGCTGGATGCCGCCGAGCGCGAGGCGGCGTTCAGCCCGGCCGGCGAGCCGTTCCACATCCTCTGGATTCAATCATGATCGATGCCCTCGACGCCCTGCGCGCGATCGATTTCGACTGGGTGCGGACGCTCGACAGCATCTGGATCGATACGGCGCCGACCGGCGGCCCGAACGAGCGGCTCGTCCCGGAGATCGTCGCCGACCTGCACGGCAAGGCGCGCCAGCCGGCCGACCGGGCGCTGGGCCGGGTGCTCGTCGGCCAATCCGGAATCGGCAAGACCCACCTCATCGGGCAGGTCCGGCGCGAGGCCTGGCGCACGGGCGCGTGGTTCGTGCCCCTCGACGTCCTCGGGCTGACGGATTTCTGGCGCAGCGCGGCCCTGAGCTTCGTGACCGCCCTGCTGCAGACGATGCCGGACGGGCGGCGGCAGTCGGATGCCGTGCTCGCCGGCGTGGCACGCCGCTTCCGTGTCGAAGCGCAGGTCGAGGCCGCATTCAACACGCCGAACATGGATGCCCGCCGGATCGTCGACGTGCTGGTCCGGGCGCTGATGAGCGTCGATCCCGGTCGGGCGCTCAAGCACCTCGATGTCTTCCGCGCCTTGTGTCTCCTGCGGTCGCAGGATCTCGCCGTCGTCGGCCTCGCGCATGCCTGGCTGCAGGGCTACGATGCCGACCCGGCGGAGCGGGCGGCCCTGGGCTTCAAGACGCCGCCGCCGGCTCCCGTCGAGCTCGTGCGCGGCATGTGCTGGATCATGGCGCTGAGTGGGCCGACGCTCATCGCCGTCGACCAGATCGACGGGGTGATCGAGACCGGCCGTCTCGCGGCCGAGGATGGGATCGACGCGGAGGCGGGCTTGGCCGAGGTGCTCGCCGCGGGGCTCCTGGAGGTCCACATCGTCTGCGACCGCAGCATGACGGTGATGACCTGCCTCCAGGAATCCTGGGAGCGGCTGGAGGTACGCGGCCTGAAGCCCATGCGGGAGCGTTTCGCGGAGGCGACGGGGCTCGTGGGCATGAACGAGCGGGCTGCCGCCGCCGCTCTCGTGGCCGGTCGTCTCGAGCCGGCCTACGCGGAGGCCGGCTACGTGCCCCCGTTCCCGACCTGGCCGTTCAGCGAGCGCGCCCTCGCCGCCGCGGCGGCGGCCGGCATGATGCTCCGCACGCTGCTGATGCGCTGCGACGCCTTCCGACGCCGCTGCCTCGCGGAGGGCGCCGTCTCGGTCTGCGACAGTCTTGGAACGGCCGGTCCACCTCCGGAAGCCCCATCCGAGGAGGCCGGATTCGATCTCGCCGCCGCGTGCCGGGAGGCCGACATTGCGGGCATCCGCAGCGATGAGGATACCTGGCTCGGCCAGCTGCTGCGCGACACCTTCGACCTCTACGCCCTGGAAGACGATCCGGACGACACCCTCGACGTCGCCAGCAAAGGCGAGCCCGACCAGCGGATCCCGCCCCTGCACGGACGGCTGATCTACATCCACCGGGATGAGAACGACCGGGAGCGGCACGTCTGTTATCGGGCCCTCCAGCACCAGAACGCGATCGCGTTCCAGGCCCGTCTGCGGGCGGCGCTCACGGCCTCCGGCATCTCGGCGCGAATCCCCGACCGGGAATTGCTGCTGATCCGCCGCGGGCCCATGCCCGGCGGGGCCAAGACGAAGCAGCTCGTCGACGCGTTCACGGCAGCCGGGGGCATGTCGATCGACCCCTCGGACGCGGATCTGCGCGTCTTCGTCGCCCTGCGCGACCTCCACGCGCGGGCGCTGGAGGCGGGCGCGTCCGATCGGTTCGAGCGCTGGATCCGCGCCGAGCAGCCGCTCGTGAACACCGCGTTCTTCCGGGATGCGGGCCTCGCCCATGCGGCGAAGGCCGCTTCAGCTCCGGGACAAGCTCAAGCCGCCGGCGAGGGCGCCGCTGTCGCGAACGCACCCGCTGCGCCCCCGGCGGCTCACGCCCCGGCGGGACGGGGAGTTCGGCCGGATCGGCCCAATCCCGGACCGTCGGCGCCGGGTGCCGAAGCGGATGCGATACCGGTCGGGCACCGGCTCACGCCCGATGCGCCCGGCGTGAGCCTGCCGCTGCGCCTTCTGCCCCGGCATACCGCGATCATCGCGGGCTCCGGCTCCGGCAAGACCGTGCTCCTGCGCCGCCTCGTGGAGGAGGCCGCGCTCGCGGGGCTTCCGGCCATCGTCATCGACCCCAACAACGATCTCTCGCGCCTTGGCGATCGCTGGCCCGAGCGGCCGCATGGGTTCTCGCCGGACGACGATCGCAAGGCGGCGCTCTACGCCGAGCGGGTCGAGGTGGTGGTGTGGACGCCGGGCGTGCATGCCGGCAACCCGCTGTTCCTCTCCGTCCTGCCCGACTTCGCGGACCTGGGCGAGGATCGGGATGAGCGCCAACAGGCGATCGAGATGGCGGCCGAGACTCTGGGGCCACTGGCCGGGGCCAAGACCAATCTCCAGCGCGGCGTGCTGGCGGATTCGCTGCGCCGCTTCGCGGAGCGCGGCGGCGGCAACCTCGCGGCCTTCATGGCCCTGCTCGCGGATTTACCCGACGGCATCAGCCAGATCGGCAACGCCGCCAAGCTCGGGCTCGGCATGGCGGACCAGCTCCACGCCGCCGTGGCGACGAACCCGCTCCTGAAGGTGGAGGGCACGGTGCTCGACCCGCGGCACCTGTTCTTCGGGCGCGACCCGGCGCGCACCCGCATCTCGGTGATCAACCTGTCGGGTCTCGCATCGGACGCGGCCCGCGAGGATTTCGTGAACCGGCTCCAGATGACGCTGTTCGGCTGGATCAAGAAGAACCCGTCCCCGCGCGGCATGCTCTACGTCGTCGACGAGGCGCAGACGTTCCTGCCGGCCCAGAGGGCGTCGCCGAGTCTCGGAAGCGGCATCAAGCTCGTGGCCCAGGGCCGCAAGTATGGGCTCGGGATGATCGTGGCGACGCAGGTGCCGCGCGGCATCCACAACCAAGTCGTCTCAAACTGCACCACGCAGTTCTTCGGGCGACAGAGCGCGCCCGCGACGATCGCGGCCGCCCAGGAGATCCTGGCGGCGAACGGAGGCGCGGCCGCCGACATCGGCAAGCTGGGGGCCGGGGAGTTCTACTTCGCCACCGAGGGCTCTGGACGGCCGGCCAAGCTGCGCACACCCCTCTGCCTGTCCTACCATCCGGCCAACCCGCCGACGCCGGAGGAGGTCATCCGTCAGGCCAAGCGCTCGATCGAGGCGGGCACCCGGGCGCGCGCCTCCTGACGCCACAGGTCCCGAGCCGGCGTAGCTGCGACCGGGCTCGCCGAGAGGAAGGTTCACGATGACGGCGAGGTCCGATCTGCCGGGAGGTGCGTCCTGCGACCTGCGCCTGCTGCACGCCACGACGATCGCAGGCGGCCAGGTCACCATCGATATCCGAGGTGAGCGTGTGGCCGCGCTCCACGCCCCAGACCGACCCCTGCCGCCCGCAGGCCGGGAGATCGATCTTGGCGGCGCTCTGGTGCTGCCCGGCTTGTCGGACAGCCATGTGCATCTCGACAAGTGCATGCTCGGCCTGGACTGGCGGCCGCACCGGGCCCAGGGATCCGTCCGCGCGATCATCGAGGACGAGAAGGCCGTCCGCCGGGCCCGCCGGATCCCGCTGGCGAGTCAGGGCGCCGAGGCGCTCCTCGAACGCATGCTCCGCGGCGGCACCACCAGCTTGCGGACCCATGTCGACATCGACGACGTGACCCGGCTGGACCACCTCGCGCAGATCCTCGACCTGCGCGCGCGCTGGTCCGATCGCATGCAGATCCAGATCGTCGCGTTTCCGCAGAGCGGGATCCTCCGCTGCGCCCCGGTCGCCGGCTACCTGGACGAAGCCCTGCGGATGGGGGCCGACCTCGTCGGCGGCCTCGATCCCGTCGGCATCGACGGGGACCGGGACGGGCCGCTCGACACCGTCTTCGGACTGGCCGAGCGTCACGGCCGCGGCATCGACATCCATCTCCACGACGGCGGCGAGGCCGGCCTCGACGAGATCGACGCGATCGTCGCGCGCACGAAGGCCTCCGGGCTCGGCGGCCAGGTCACCATCAGCCACGCCTTCGCCCTGGCGGATGCCGACGACCTGCGGCTCGGCAGGATCGCGGAGGCGCTGCGCGAAGCCGGCATCACCCTGGTGAGCAGCGTGCCCGGCACACGCAGGTGCCCGCCGATCCCGCGCCTGCGGGACCTCGGCGTCGCGGTCTGCTTCGGCACCGACAACGTACGCGACTGCTGGAACCCGTCCACGGTCACCGGCATGATCGACCGCGTCCTGCTCGCCGCGTACCGGTTCGATCTCAGGAGCGACGCGGACCTCACGGCTCTGCTCGATCCGGTCACCGCCGTGCCGGCGCGGGTGGCCGGGCTTGGCCCGGGGACGGTGGCCTCCGGCGTGCGGGCCGACCTCGTCGCGTTCGACGCCGCCTGCGCGCCGCAGATCATCGTCGAGCGCCAGGAGCCGGTTCTGGTTTTGGCGAAGGGGGTGGTCGCCATCGACCGCCGTGGCCCGGTCGCCGGAACGACGCCGTTGCCGGCTTGACGGCGGGGGCGCCGCAGGCACGGTGTCGCCCATCAAGACCGCCGAGCCCTTCGCTACGTCCTCGCCGCCGTGCGCGCGGGTTCGGTCCGGTCCGCCGCCGAGATCCTGAACGCCGCCGCCTCGGCGGCGAGCCGGCAGGGCGACGGAGGAGACGGACCGCAGGCTTCCTCTCCGCGGCTCCGACGTCCTAACCTCCTTGAGTCCTAACCTCCTTGCGTCCTAACCTCCTTGTAGGGCTGGATCCTCCCGCACCCGCATGCCGCCGTCGATGCGCTCGACCGTAACGCCCTCCGCCGACGAAGGAGTTCGGACCATGCCGACGCAAACCATCCTGGCCGCCACGACCGCCCTGGCCCTCGGGCAGGGCACGGCGCAACCGATTCCCTCAGTCTCGGCCACGACGACCTACCATCGGGTCGAGATCGACGGCGTCGGCATCGTCTACCGTGAGGCCGGGCCACGCGACGCGCCCACGGTCCTGTTGCTGCACGGCTATCCGTCGTCGTCCCGGCAGTGGGACCCGCTGCTGCCGCTCCTCGCCGACCGCTACCATCTGATCGCCCCGGACTACCCGGGCTTCGGACAGAGCGACGCGCCGTCGCCGGCCCGGTACACCTACACCTTCGACACTCTCGCCAAGACCATGGAAGGCTTGGTCGCCCGGCTCGGCATAGAGCGGTACACGCTGTTCCTGCAGGATTACGGCGGGCCGGTCGGCTTCCGCATGGCGCTGGCTCATCCCGAACGGGTCGACGCGCTCATCGTTCAGAACGCCAACGCCTATGCGGAGGGCCTCGGTGCCAAGTGGCAGGGCATCGCCCGGTACTGGGCTGATCCCGCCGCTCATCCCGAGCAGATCGACGCGTTCACGTCGCTCGAAGGGGCCAAGCAGCGCCACCTCGGCACCAGTCCCAACCCCGAGCGCTACAACCCGGACACCTGGGCCGACGAGTACGCCATCCTGGCGAGGCCGGGCGAGCGGGAGATCCAGGCGGCGCTGCTCGCCGACTACCGCACGAACGTCGCGTCCTACCCGGCCTGGCAGGCCTGGATGCGGGAGCATCGGCTGCCGATGCTCGTGCTGTGGGGCCGCTACGACCCATCCTTCATCGTGCCGGGCGCCGAGGCCTACCTGCGCGACGTGCCGAAGGCGGAACTGCACATCCTCGATGCCGGGCACTTCGCGCTGGACGAGGCGACGGACGAGATCGCCCGGCTCACCCGCGACTTCCTCGGCCGCGTCGAGACAACGCCTCTCCCGTCGTCGGCCCCACGTTGAGAGGAGGGCTCACGTCGAGAGGAGGGCCCACGCTGGACGTGGGCCATCTTCGGGCGCCCCGAAGCGATGCCCGCGTCGGCAAGGCCACCGAGCTATCGACGATCAGCGTCTGACAAAGGCGAGAGTGTCGGCATTGATGATATCCGCATGCACCGTCAGCATGCCGTGCGGGTATCCGGGATATGTCTTCAGTGTTCCGTTCTTCAGGAGCGTGATCGACTTCAGCGCCGCGTCGGCGATCGGCACGATCTGGTCGTCCTCGCCATGGAGCACCAAGGTCGGTACGGTGATCGCCCTGAGATCTTCGGTCTGATCGGTCTCCGAGAAGGCTTTGATACCCTCATAATGGGCTTTGGCGCTGCCCATCATCCCCTGCCGCCACCAGTTCTGGATGACACCCGGAAGGGTTTTCGCACCGTCGCGGTTGAAACCGTAGAACGGACCGGCCGGGACATCGAGGAAGAACTGGGCGCGGTTTTCGGCGAGCGCCTTGCGGAATCCGTCGAACACGTCGCGGGGCAACCCCTCCGGATTGGCCTCGGTCCTGAGCATCAGTGGTGGGACGGCGCTCACCAGGACCGCCTTGGCGACCCGCTCCTGCGGCTGGCCGAACCTGGCGACATAGCGGGCGACCTCGCCGCCGCCCGTGGAATGGCCGATATGGATGGCGTTCCGGAGATCGAGATGCTCCACCACGGCGGCGGCATCGGCCGCGTAGTGGTCCATGTCATGGCCGTCCGAGACTTGCGCCGAGCGGCCGTGACCGCGGCGGTCATGGGCCACGACGCGATAGCCGTTCCCCACGAAGAACAGCATCTGCGCGTCCCAATCGTCCGACGAGAGCGGCCAGCCGTGATGGAACAAGATCGGCTGGGCATCCTTCGGACCCCAATCTTTGTAGGCGATTTCGGTGCCGTCCCGGGTCGTAACCGTGGCCATGGTGTTCCCCGTACCTGATCCAATTCCGTTCCGGCCGTTCCGCCGGACGGCCGAGCACGGTTCCTAGGGCACCGCGCCCACGCCCGCTTGTACGAAAGCATCGCGCTTGTGCCGTCACGGCGCCGAACAGACCCGCGTCCCGACGGGCCGCGCGGGTTCGTGCCGAGCGTTGTCCCGGACGGCAGCGATGCCGAGCCGATCGGCCTCGGGCAAGCCCGGCGGCGCGCCCTAACGTGACAGCGGGCGGGACCCGAGCACGGTGGTCAGGCAGCGCTCGAACTGGTCCGCCTCGAAAGGCTTGGCGTAATACGCGAAGGCTCCGAGCGCGAGCGCCCGCTCGCGGGTCGCCTCGCTCGGATAGGCCGTCATCACCATGACGGGAAGATGCGGCCGCTGGCCCGCCAGGATCCGGAGGAGATCGAGGCCGCTCAAGCCCGGCATCTGCACATCCGTCACCACGAACGCGATGTTGGCCTCGTCGAGGGTGGCGAGCAGTGGCTCCACGCCGTCGAACACGAGGGCCTCGTATCCCAGCGCGCGCGTCAGACGATCGAGGGCGGAGCGGATCGAGGGATCGTCGTCCACGATGGCGACGACGGGACTGCGCACGGAACGTTCAGCCATGGGCGAGCGGCAGCATGAAGTGGAAGGCGGCGCCCCCCGTCGGGGCGGCATCGACCCAGATGTCGCCCCCATGCGCGTCGATCAGGTTCCGGCAGATGGCCAGACCCATCCCCATGCCACCAACCTTGGTGGAGTGGAACGGTTCGAAGATCCGCGCACGCCGTTCGGGCTCGATGCCGGGACCCGTATCGACCACCTCGACCACCACGGAGGCGGCAACCCGGCGGATCGCGATGGTGATGTCCTTCCGGCCCGGGGCGTCCGCCATGGCCTGGGCCGCGTTGACCAGCAGGTTGACGAAGATCTGCTGGATCTGGATCAGATCCGCCGGGACGGGCGGGATCGCCTCCTCGGCGGCGAGATGGATCGTGGCGCCGTGGCTGCGGATCTCGCGCTCGACCAGGAGGTTCGCGTCCCGCGCGGCCTGGACCAGGTCGATCGGGGCGACGATCCGCGGCGCGTTGCTGAGATACGAGCGCGTCCGCGCCACGACATCGCGGGCGCGCGTCGCTTCGGCCACCACGTCGTCGAGGGCGAGGGAGGCCTCGACCACGTCGGGCTCGGAGCGGCGCAGCCAGCGCAGGGCCGCCTGGGCGTTGGCGACGATGGCTGCCAGGGGCGAGTTGACCTCGTGGGCGATGGAGGCGCTGAGCGCCCCGACCGTGGTGATCCGCGAGGTCCTGGCGAGTTCCGTGTCGGCCGCCGCGAGATGGGCCTGGGCGCGCTTGAACGCCGTGACGTCCAGCGACGTGACGATCACGTCGGCGAACGCCGCGCGCTCCTGCGGCAGCGTCGCCGTGAACAGCACGTCGCGTTCGCGCCCATCGGCGCCCAGGATGTGGGCTTCCGAGCGGAAAAAGCGGTCGCCCCGGCCGAATGCGACGAGCCACTGCACGAAGGTCTGGTCGGTGTCGGGCAGCAGGCGATCCAGGGAGCCGAGATAGGCGTCCTTGGCGGCCGCGCCGGTCTCCTCGAGGGTGAAGGCGTTCACATCCGTGATGATGACCTTCGCCCGCAGGGCACGGAGCTCATCGGGGTGACTGGCGAAATGGCACTCGATGTCGACGATTCCGTCCCGGCGCAGGGCCGCAACGGCGTCGGCCACGGCAGTCCAATCCTCGCGCCAGATCGAGATGCCCGAGCGCTCGTAGATGGCCTCGAAGGCACGGTCGGCGCTCCGCCGGCCTCGCCGCAGCGCCATGAGATGGGCCGCGGTGGCGGCCGCGGCGAGAAGCGCCAGGATCCCGCACAGGATCGGCAGGACGCCGCTCGACGACGCGCCCGTCGAGCCCGCCAGGAAGGCCAGGGCGATCGGGATGCCAACCGACAGCCCCGCCGCGGCGAGGTCTCCCGCGCCGATGTGCGCGGGGCGGGATGGCTGTGCCCGCATCCAGGCCGGCAGGTCGTCATTGCCCGTGACCTGGTGGTGGGACGTCTGCGCCAGGCTCGGCCAGCGCGAGAAGACCTGCCGCATGCCACTCATCCAACCGGGTCCACCAGCTTAGGGAGATTGCACCAGCCCGTCTCCGATACGCCTGTATAATGGCGCAATTCGACCGTGGATTGCATGTTGCCGCTATCGACTTGTATCGGCACGGCATCATCAAGTTTCCGAACGCAGGTTTGCTCGCTTCGTCCCACGCGCGGGGTTGGACGGGCGTCGCGGCCGAGTTCCGCTCCCATCCGTCCGGAGACCTTCCGGCGATCGTGCCGACCCAGATGGAGATCACTCTGGCGACGCGGCGCAGTCCCGGTGCCCGGGTGAGCCGGAAGGGCGCGGGCGTGCGCCAGCAGACGCCCGTCGAGGCGGGGACGATCTGGCTGTGCCCGGTGGGTGTCGGTGAAGACGACATCAACATCTCGGCGCCACTCACCGAGATCCTGCACATCTACCTGCCGGTCGATCGCTTCAAAGCCCTGGCCGACCTGTACGGCGATGCCCGCATCCGGGCCGATACGGTGCGCTACCTCGCGGACGTCCAGGATCCGCTGATCCGCCAGATCGCCCTGTCGATCCTCGGCGAACTCGTGGCGGAGAGTTCGGCGGGCCGGATGATGGTGGAGACCGCCGCGCTGACCCTCACCGCGCGGATCGCCCAGGCCTACGGGCACGATCGCCCGGACGCGGCCGCCGCAACCTCGGAGGAGGGCGCCTGTCCCGACCGGATTCAGCGCGCGATCGCCTTCATTCGCGACAATCTCGAGCGCGATCTCTCGATCAACGAGCTCGCCGCCGTCGCGTGCCTGAGCCCGTTTCACTTCGCCCGGATGTTCAAGCGCGTGACGGGACAGACGCCCTACGGCTACGTCAGCGGGGAGCGATTGGCGTGTGCCTGCCGGCTCCTGGCCGACCGCAAGACCCCGATCCTCGACGTCGCGCTGCGCTCCGGGTTCTCGAGCCAGGCCGCCTTCGGAACGGCGTTCAAGCGCGTCAAAGGTCACACGCCGTCCGAATATCGGAGGCTCTTCAGCTAGGTGTCGGATTTCGAAGAGCAAGATCGAAGAAAAGTCCCGCAATCTCGATGAGTACTTTACAGCCTAAATAAAGATATTGTTTTTCCTGCAGAAACAGGAGAGACTACGATGCTCGATGCATCTCCCTCGCGCCCTGATCGATCGGAGACGCGCCTCGGCTCGTCCGCACTGCGCGCCTGGGAGCGGGCAATCACGCCGTCCCATTGTCCACCTCGGCGGCCCCGGGACTGGCCCGCGACGTGGTCGGACGGGGCCGACATCCTGGCCCACAGAGTGGAGGCATCGGATGTCCCCTCTTCCATCGCGCGTTGCGACGCCCTGCTCGTGCAGGTCTTGCCGACGGATCGGCCGGCCGCGGAGCGTGACCGGCCACAACCCGGGGACGTTCTACTCGTGGATCTGCGGCAACCCCACGCGATCGCTGTCCTGCCAGGAGCCGTTCATATCGCCCTCCACAGCACGCTGCTCGGGGAGATTGCCGCATGCTTTCGCTCCAGCCGGGCCAACCCCCTCGACGCGCTGACGGAGGCCTGCGGCCGGCGCCTGACCGATGCCACGATCCGCGATCTGGCACTGCGCGCCTGCGCGACGGTCGATCGAACGGATCGCGGGGCGACGGTGTTCCGCAACCAACTCGGCCGGGCGCTGGCGGCGCACCTGCTTTCAACCTACGCGGCCTTCGTAGACGCGGCGGAGCCGGCACGCGGCGGTCTCGCGCCCTGGCAACTCAAACGCGCTCAGGATCGGATGCGCGATGCGCTCGCCCGATCGCTCAGCCTGCCGTCGGTCGCGGCGGCTTGCGGCCTGTCACCCAGCCATTTCGCCCGCGCCTTCCGCTGCTCCACGGGAGTCTCGCCCCATGCCTGGCTCGTGCGGCAGCGCCTCGCCCGCGCCAAGGACCTGATGCGCGCGCAAGACCTGCCGTTGGCCGACATCGCCCTGGCCTGCGGCTTCGCCGATCAGAGCCACTTCACCCGCGTCTTCGCCCGTGAGGAGGCCATGAGCCCGGGCCGCTGGCGCCGGTCGATCGAACGGGACTCGGCCGCGTGCTGAGCCGCCCCGGTCCGCCCGGCCTCCGGGACGCCGCCGTCAGGTCGCGTGCTCGGCCGACGGGAGCACCGTGGCGACTCCCCCGAGGAGCGTCTGGATCTTGGCCTGGATGATGTCCTTAATGTTCCCGTCCGGCGGAAGGCGATAGATGAATTCCCGCACGCCGAGGTAGAATATCGAGGAATGGATGGACCAGACGATCTCGATCTCGATGTTCGATGCCGGCACATCCCTGATCGACGGCCGATCGAAGTGGGTCCGCAATTCCTCGACCACGCTCTCGAACACGCGGTCGCGCAGGAAATTCAGATAGCGGGCGTTGAAATCCAGGTTCTTCAAGCCCGCGAACATGAAGAGCCGGACCCACTCCGGCGTCAGGATGACGTTGGCGTAACTGATGTAGAACTTCGTCAGCCGCGTCTCCAAGGGGACGCTTCGATCCTTGATCGTCTCCTCCCAGAACGGGTCCCAGCGCCCCACGAAGACGTCCTGGTAGACGCGTTCGATCAGAGCCTCCTTGCTCGGGAAATAGCGGTAGAGCAGCGGCTGCGTGATCCCCAGGATCGTGGCGAGTTCGCGCGTCTGACCTTCGAAGCCGCGCTCGGCGAAGAACGCGACGGCTGCCGCGGCGATGCTCTTCTCACGGTCGATGGGCGAAAGCCGCCTGCGCGACCCGGTTTGGCCCCGCTCGGCAGGGTTCTGGGGGGGGCGGGAGGCGGTGAGCGGACCAGCAGGGCCGGATTTCGGCTTGGGCGAACGGGCCATGAGCCCTCGATACCATAGGGGCCGGAATGATCAAACGATAAACGAGGCGGATCCGTCCTCGCCGCTGTCAGAGCCTCCGCCGCGCACAATCAAAGTCAGCGCACCGCCACATTCTTTATCGAACGATAAACAACGTTGACAGGCAGCCGAGGCTGTCTCATTATTGATCAAGCGATAATCAGCGACCGGGATTGGACGCGCCGCGCCGAGGGCCGGGCGGATCACCCAATCAGGGGAGGGGGCGTTATGGGAACGACCGGGAACGGGCGTCGCGGGAGGCGGCCCAACGCTGTCGTGATCGGCGGCTCCATGGCGGGTCTCTTCTCAGCCCTGCTCCTGCAGCGGGCCGGCTGGGAGGTCGACGTCTTCGAGCGCGCTGGCAGCGAGCTGTCCGGGCGCGGCGCCGGCATCGTCACCCACGCCGAGCTGTTCAGCATCCTCCAGGCCGCCGGGATCGATCGGCAGGCCGCCGAAGTCGGCGTGTCGGTGGTCGGGCGGCGGGTGCTGGCGCGGGACGGCTCGATCGTCGGCGCGCTGGCGCTTCCCCAGGTCTTGACCTCCTGGGGACATCTCTACGGGCTGCTCCGCGATGCGCTCCCCGCCGAGCGCTACCATCACGGCCGCACCCTCGCGCGGATCGAGGAAGGCTTCGGGACCGTCACGGCCCATTTCGAGGACGGCTCCTCGGTCTCGGGGGACCTGCTGATCGGAGCGGACGGGATCTTCTCCGCGGTGCGCGCGCAGTTCTCACCGGAGGTTGTCCCGAGCTACGTCGGCTACATCGCTTGGCGCGGCCTCGTGGATGAGGCCGCGGTGTCGCCGGAGACGCGTGAGGCGCTCCTCGACCACTTCGCCTTCGCGTTGCCGGACGGCGAGCAGATGCTGGGCTATCCGGTGGCGGGCGCCGACAATGCGATGGCGCGCGGCCGCCGCCGCTACAACTTCGTCTGGTATCGCCCGGCCGCGGCGGACACCGTCTTGCGCGACCTGCTGACCGATCGCGACGGCGTCGCCCATCCGCTGTCGATACCGCCGGGCCGGATCCGCCCCGAGATCGTCGCGGCGATGCGCTCGGACGCGCGCCGGCTCCTGGCGCCGCAATTCGCCGAGGTCGTCGAGAAGGCCGAGCAACCGTTCATCCAGGCGATCCAAGACCTCGAAACACCCCGGATGCGGCTCGGCCGGCGGGTCGTCATCCTGGGCGATGCCGCCTTCGTCGCCCGGCCGCATGTGGGCATGGGCGTCACCAAGGCCGCCTCGGATGCGCAGAGCCTTGTTGATGCGTTGGCGGCGCATCCGGATGACCGCGACGCGGCGCTGGCGGCCTTCGAGGCGAGCCGCCTCCGCTACGGCGCCGCCGTGATCCGCCGGGCCCGGGAACTCGGCGCCTACATGCAGGCCCAGATCCTCACCCCGGAGGAGCGCGCCATGGCCGAGCGCCATCGCCGGCCGGAGGCCGTGATGGCCGAGACCGCCGTCGCCACCGGCATCGCGGCTTGATCCGAGGCTTCCGCAGAGGAGGACGCAGTGAACAGCGCACGCATCTCAAGCCACCCCACCTTCCGTCGGCTGTGCTTCGAGCGGAACTGCCTCGGCATCTCCCTGGCGGTGGTGATGGCGACAGCCTACTTCGCCTACATCCTCACGATCGCCTTCCGGCCCGACCTCCTCGGCACACCCATCCGGGACGAGGACGGCACGATCCTGACCTGGGGGCTTGTCGTCGGGGTGGCGCTCCTCGGTCTGGGGTTCGTGCTCACGCTCATCTACGTGCTCGTGGCCAACACGCGCCTCGACGGCCTCAGCCGGCGCCTGCGGGAGGATCTCCGATGACCGGCGCGCGCTTCCTGCCCGCCGCGGCGGCGATCCTTCTCGCCGACGTCGCCCACGCGGACGCCTTGGCGGGGCCAGTGACACGCCAGCCGCTGAATTCGATGGCGATCGCGATGTTCCTCGCCTTCGTCGCGATCAGCCTCGCGATCACCGTCCGGGCTGCGCGCAGCGGGACCAAGACGGCGAGCGACTATTACGCGGCCGGCGGTGGGCTGAGCGGTTTCCAGAACGGGTTGGCCATCGCGGGCGACTACACCTCCGCGGCTACCTTCCTGGGTGTGACGGCGCTGATCTACACGTCGGGCTATGACGGGATGATCTACGCGGTCGGCTTCCTCGTCGGCTTTCCGATGATCCTGTTCCTGATCGCCGAGCCGCTGCGCAATCTCGGTCGCTTCACATTCGCCGACGTGGCGGCCTACAGGCTGTCTGAAGTTCCGGTGCGCCTCGTGGCAGGCGTGAATACCCTCGTCATCGTGCTGTTCTACCTGATCGCCCAGATGGTCGGGGCCGGCAAGCTGATCGAGCTGCTCTTCGGGCTGCCCTACATCGCCGCGGTGGTGCTCGTCGGCGTGCTGATGATGGCCTACGTCGTGTTCGGCGGCATGCGCGCGACGACCTGGGTCCAGATCATCAAGGCGGTCCTGCTGCTTTCGGGATCCGTTCTGATGTCGACGCTGATCCTGGCCCGCTTCGGTTTCAGCCTGGAGGCGCTGTTCGCCCGCGCGGTGGCCCTTCATCCGAAGAAGCTGGCCATCATGGCGCCGGGGGGGCTGGTCCGGGATCCGGTCTCGGCGATGTCGCTGGGGCTCGCGCTGATCTTCGGCACGGCCGGCCTGCCGCATATCCTGATGCGCTTCTTCACCGTGGCCGATGCCCGCCAGGCGCGGTTCTCGATCCTCGTCGCCACGGGGTTCATCACGGTCTTCTACACGCTGCTGTTCATCCTCGGCTTCGGCGCCATCGCGCTGGTGCGGGGCGATCCGGCTTACCTGGACGCGGCCGGCGGCGTCATCGGCGGCACCAACATGGTCGCCCTCCACCTGGCGGACAAGCTCGGCGGCTCCCTGCTGCTCGGGTTCATCTCGGCGGTGGCCTTCGCGACGATCCTGGCCGTGGTCTCGGGGCTGACGATCGCCGGGGCCTCGGCGGCAAGCCACGATCTCTACGCCCGCGCCCTGCGCCGGGGCCGCGCCACCGAGCAACGGGAGGTTCAGGTGTCGAAGGCCGCCGCGGTCGCCATCAGCCTGGTCGCGATGGGGCTCGGCATCCTCTTCGAGAATCAGAACATCGCCTTCTTGGTCGGGCTCGTCTTCGCCATCGCGGCGAGCGCGAACTTCCCCGTGATCCTCCTCTCCGTGGCGTGGCGGGACCTGACCACCCGCGGGGCGGTCACGGGGTCGCTTGCGGGCCTCGTCAGCTCTCTCGTTCTGGTCGCGCTGAGCCCCGGCGTCTGGACCGCGACGCTGAAGCTCGGCGCCGCCCCGTTCCCGTACGACAACCCCGCCCTGTTCTCGGTCCCGCTGGCCTTCCTGACCTCTTGGGCGGTGTCGCGGCTGGACCGGAGCGAGGCCGCCGCATCGGTCCGCGCGGCCTACGCCGCACAGCACGTGACGGCCCATACCGGCTTCGACCGGGCCGCCGCACCGGCCGCCCACTGAACCGACAAGGAGAACGGCCATGACGCAGCAGACGACGTGGAACTGGCCGACGCCCCCGGGCGACTGGCCGCAGGACCTGCGCGCGGATTTCGCCGCCGGTTCGGGGCGCGGACAGGTCGGGAGCCGCCTCGTCTCGGAGACGGACCGCGTCCGGGTGTGGGCGCTCAGCCTGAAGCCGGGCGAGCGGATCGGCTTCCACACCCATGTGCTCGACTACTTCTGGACTGCCGTCACCGGAGGGCGCGCCCGCTCACACTATCCGGACGGCCGGATCAACGAAGTCGCCTACGAGCCGGGTGACACCCAGCACCACACCTTTCCGGCCGGCGCGTTCATGATCCACGATCTCGAGAATATCGGTCCGACCGAACTCACCTTCACGACCGTCGAGTTCCTCGACAGCGCGAACGCGCCGCTTCCCCTGACGGGGCGATGACGTCCGCCCCGGCCGTCCGGCCACGCGGCGGCGACGCCGGACCCGACCGGAGGCCGTCGCCACGCACGAACCTTGCTGTGAACGCCGGCGCGGCACGGCATCATGAGAACCTCCTGGGTCGCTCCCCCCGGATCGGACACGTTTGGCCTTGCGAGTGACATGCCGGAAGCAACCGTTCACATCGTCGACGACGATCCGGCTGTGCGCAGCGCGCTGACGCGTCTGTGCAGGTCGGCCGGTCTCGCGGCGGTCGCCCATCGGGATCCGACCACGCTGCCGATCGCCCGGACGCGCGAAGCGTCGGAATGCATCCTGCTGGACGTGCGCCTCACCGAGCAGAACGGTCTGACGGTCCAGGAGACCTTGCGCGATGCCGGCTGCACCGTGCCGATCATCTTCCTCACCGGATACGGGACCATCCCCATGACCGTGCGGGCGATGCGCGGAGGAGCGGTCGAGTTCCTGACCAAGCCGGTCGGCGACGGCGTGCTGCTCGAGGCCATCCATCGCGCGCTGGAGATGGACGCCGCCGCCCTGCGGGCCGGCCGCCTTCAAGACGCGTTGTCCAGGCGCCTCGCAGCGCTGACGGCGCGGGAAGGCGATGTGCTGCGATGTGCGATCGGCGGCTTGATGAACAAGCAGATCGCCGCCGAACTCGGGATCACGGAGATCACCGCCAAGGTCCACAAGCGCCGCATGATGGAGAAGATGCAGGCCCGCTCGCTCGCGGACCTCGTGCTGATGGCGCATCACCTCGGGATCGAGGCGACGCGGCAGCGTTGACCAAACCGATCGGTCCCGGCCTTCGCCGAATCCTGCACGGTGAGATCGCCGGACGGGCCGTTCGTCCCTGCCGGTGCCGGCCTGAGCCTCATCGGTTTCGCCCGGAAAGCCCGGCAAGCTGGAGGGCTGTCGCGGCGGCGGCGAGCGACACGCCCAGGCCCGAGACCGCAAGCCAGCCGCCCGCCTGCCAAGCGGCGGTGGCCCCCGCCGAGCCGGCCGCGCCGCCGAGGAACATGGCGCCCATCAGGATCGTGTTGAGACGGCCCCGGGCCTCGGGCCGGAGGGCGAAGATCAGGTGCTGGTTCGAGACGAGGGCACTCTGCATGCCGAAGTCGAGCAGGATCACGCCGATCACGATTCCCGCGAGCGCGTTCCAGGCCCCCAGCACGAGCCAGGAGATCAAGGTCACCGCTGCGCCGATCGCCACCACCGCGTGAGGGCCGCGCCGGTCCGCTACGCGGCCCGCGATCGGGGCCGCGAAGATGCCGACCGCGCCGACGATTCCGAACAGGCCCGCCACGTCGGCGCCGAGGCCGAAGCGCGGTTCCTGCAGGCGGAAGGCCAGGATCGTCCAGAACACCGTGAAGGCGGCGAAGATCAGCGCCTGGGTCACGGCTGCGAGACGAAGCGCCGGCAGCTCGCGCCAGAGGTGCGTGAGCGAGCGCATCAGCGCACCGTAGGGCAGGGCCTGGGCGGGTCGGCTCACCGGTAGGCTGACTGCCATCAGCCCTCCGGCTCCCAGGGCCATCGGCACGCCCAGCCAGAACATCGCCCGCCAACCGCCGTGGGTCGCCACGAACCCGGCCAGCGTTCGGCTCAGCAGGATCCCGGTGAGGATCCCGGACAGGACCGTGCCCACGACGGCACCGCGGCGCTCGGGTTCGGCGAGGTGGGCGGCGAGCGGGACGATCTGCTGCGCGACGGTGGCGGACAGGCCGACGAGCAGCGAGGCCACGACGACCAGCGCGGCGTTGGGCGCCAAGGCTGTGAGCAAGAGCGCGACGGCGAGCACCACGAACTGACCGACGATGAGTGCGCGGCGTTCGACGAGGTCGCCCAGCGGGACCAGCAGGAAAAGACCCAACGCGTAGCCGAACTGCGTCGCTGTGGGCACCAGCCCGGTGAGGCCGCCGGGCAGATCCGCCTCCATGATGCTCAGCATCGGCTGATTGTAGTAGATGTTGGCGACCGCGATGCCGGCTGCGCCGGCCATCGCGAACATGAGCCCGCGCCGGAGGAGAGCGGGCTCCCGGGTCTCCAGAGACTCCTGCGTGATCATCGCCATCTCCCATCAAGCCGGGCGCGGGCGCCACCGGGAGGCGGCAGCACGAGCGCACCGGCGGAACGCGTTACCGGGTGCTCAGGCCAAGTCTGGGTCGAGGAAGCGGTGGATCGCCTGGACCACGACAGATCCTTCCCCGACCCCGGACGCGACGCGCTTGACCGAGCCCGCGCGGACGTCCCCGACCGCGTAGATGCCGGGTGTCGTGGTGGCGAAGGGCGACGACAGAGCCTGCCCGGCGGCGTCCCGACCGGTCGATACGAAGCCGCCTGTGTCGAGCGGCAGGCAGCCGCACAACCATGCGGTGTTGGGCGCGGCGCCGATCATCACGAACAGAGCGCCGAGCGCGTGTGCCTGGACGTCACCGGTCTTGGTGTCGCGCCACGAGACACGACGCAGGAACGCGTCGCCGTCGAGGGCGGCCACCTCCGTGAACGGATGCACGGTGATCTTCGGCGACGTGCTGATCCGCCGGACGAGATAGTCCGACATCGTCGCCCGCAAGCCGGGTCCGCGCACCAGGATATGGACGTGGGCGGCGGTGGCGGACAAAAACATCGCCGCCTGCCCGGCGGAGTTGCCGCCGCCGACGACCGCGACCGCCTGCTGCTCGCACAACTGCGCCTCCGTCCCGGTCGCCGCGTAATAGATGCCCTGTCCCTCGAACCTCGCGTAATCCGGCAGGTCGAGCTTGCGGTAGCGCGCCCCCGTCGCGACGACGACCGCCTGGGCACGGACGGACCGCCCGTCCTCCAGGACGATGCTGTAGGGGCGATCCGTGCAGTCGAGACGGCAGGCCGCGCGGGAGATCGCGAGATGGGCGCCGAACTTCTGCGCCTAGATCTGGGCCCGTCCGGCCAGCGCCTGCCCCGAGATGCCGGTCGGGAAGCCCAGGTAATTCTCGATCTTGGAGGATGTGCCGGCCTGCCCCCCGGGGGCCTCCTCCTCGATCACGATGGTCGAGAGGCCTTCCGAGGCCGCGTACACTGCGGCGGCCAAGCCGGCCGGCCCGGCACCCACGACCGCGACGTCGAAGATCCGGCCGTCGTCGAGGGGTTCGGTGAGGCCGATCCGGTCGGCCAGTTCCCAGGTGGAGGGATTCCGCAGAACGAGTGGGCCTGGCGCGACGACCGACGGGAGATCGGACTGCGTGAGTCCGAAGCGTCGCATCATCTCCGCCGCGTCGGCGTCGAGGTCGGTGGCGACGGTCCGATGCGGATAGGCGTTGCGCGTCATGAAGCGCTGGAGGCGCAACGTTTCCGCGCAGTGGCTCGGTCCGATCAGCACCACGCCGCCGTGCTGGTGCCGCACGAAGCCGAGGCGGCGCAGGATGAAGGCCCGCATCACGATCTCGGAGAGGTCCGGCTCGGCTGCCAGCATCCGCCGGAACTCCAGGCGCGGAACCCGGATCAGCCGGGTCTCCATCCGGGCCTGGCTGCTGACAAGGGATGCACGCCCGTTCAGGAAGTTCGTTTCGCCGGCGAACTGTCCTGGATGATGGACCGTGAAGACGTGACGCTCACGGTCCGGACCCTCGTCGAACGTCTCCACCTCGCCATCGAGCACCAAGAAGAAGTCCGCGGCGCGATCGCCCCGCCGGTAGAGGAACGAGCCGGCCGGCACCGTTTCCTCCGTTCCGTACCGGGCGATGCGCGCGATCATGCCCGCGGCGAGGCGCGGAAAGGTCTGGGCCTCCCGGAGGTAGGGATCCGTCTGATCGAGGGGGGAGGACATCGCGGCATCGCCGAGCGTCTGGACCATCGGAGATTTCTCCTCGTTCAGCGGGCTGGTTTCGGGATCGCCCCGTCGCCGGAAACGGAGGACGGACTCGGCGCCCCGGTCGCGACGCTCACGGTCGCGGTCAAGCCTGCGGCGAGCGTCACGTCATCCGGTACGGCGTCGATCGTGACGCGGACCGGGATCCGCTGGGCGAGCCGGACCCATGTGAAGACGGGATTGACCGCGGGCAGGCCGGCGACGCCGGGCGTCGCGTTCGGGTCCATGATGCCGCCGGCCACGCTCTGGACGCGTCCGTCCAGCACCCGGTCCGGGTAGCCCATCAGCACGATCCTGGCGGCGTCGCCGACCCGGATGCGGCGCAGCTGCGTTTCCTCGAAATAGCCCGCGACCCAGTAGCTGTCGGAATTGATGAGCGTCATCGCGGCTTGGCCCGCGATCGCGTAGGTGCCGGCCTGCAGGAGGAGGTTGGTCACGGCGCCGTTGACGGGCGAGCGTACCTCCACGCGCGAGAGGTTGAGCTCGGCGTTCTCCAGATCGGCGACGGCACCTTGATAGGCAGCCTCGGCCGCGTCCGCGTTGCTTTGGAACGTCTGGCGCACCTCGTCGCTGACCGCGAGGTCGTCGAGCTTGTTGCGGCGGTCCGCCTCGGCCCGGGCGTTGGCGACCTGCGCAGCGGCCCGCGCCACGGCGGCCTGCGCGCGCTTGACCGCGATCCGGTAGTCGCGCGGATCGATCCTGAACAACACGTCGCCTTTGCGGACCGGCTGGTTGTCGGTGACGAGGACCTCGGTGACCTGTCCCGATATCTCGGCCGCGACCTGCGCGGTGTAGGCGCGCACGCTGCCGTCGCGGGTCCAGGGCGTGTCGACGTAGTAGGCCCAGGCGAGCCAGGCGAGGAACCCGGCGCCAGCCAGCACCGTCGCCACCGCGAAGAGGCCGAAGACCGACGGGACCGCGGGATGGGGAAGCGGCGTCGGAAGCGGGGTCGGCGGCGGCACCCGTGCCGGCGGTGCCCTGTCCTGTTGGAAACGTGGCATCATTCACAGACGCCCGAGCATGAGGACGAGCCCCGACAGCGTCACGGTGAAGCAAACGAGTTCGATGAGCGGCGCATGCGACCAACGCCGGGTCGCCCGGATCCGGCGCACGGCGATGACGACGCCGCCGGTCACGCACCCGGCGATCAGCACGCAGGGCGCGAAGGGCGCTACGAAAACCCCCAGGATATCGATCTCGCGCAGCGGCATCACGGGGCGGCCCTCCAGATCCGTCCGGGGAGCACCACCTCGAAAGCCGCGACCGCGAACGCAATGCCGACGAAGACCGCCAGGCTCTCGTTCAGCGAGCCGCCGAGATCGTATTGCATTGGGTTGGTTGGATCGACCGCAGTCAGGAATGACAGGTTGTAGCCGATCGCAGCTCCGGTCGTCCGCAGATCCGTGACCGCGACCGCACCGACGAAGAGGAAGGGGAACAGAACGACGGCGAGGATCTCGAAGGCGGCCGGCGTACCGAGGAGGTAATACTTCGCGCCGAGCCCTGCGATCTGTCCGACGCCGACGCCCCAGAGATAGGCGCGCGCGTGCCTGTCGGAATCGGGCATCGTCGCAAAGATGATCGACACGACGCCCGCGAAGGCGACGAAGAGGCCGCCGGTGGGCCAGGCGGTCGTGATCCAGATCGCCCAGGCGGCCCCCACGACCAGGAAGGTTCGAAGCGCATTGGCGGCGACCACGTCCGAACTCGGCATCGCGGCGGCTGCGATCGCGGGCGGTGCGCCCTGGCCGATCTCCGCAAGCGCGCTCGCCGCGTAGACGCAGCCGATCCCCAGCGAGATCTCCGCACCGCGCGCCAGGGCCGTCCCGAATACCGACAAGGGCGCATCCGAACTCAGGACGACGATCACGCCCGCCGTCAGGCCACCCAGAGCCGCGCCGTAGGAGGCAAGGCCCGGTAGGCTGCCCCCGATATAGGCGCTGAGCCCGAACCACAGGGCCAGATACACCCCCAAGCTGATCGGCGACTGACCGAAAGCCGCGATCCCGACCACGCCGGCGACGAGCCCCAGCACGGTCCCGATCATCCGCCATGCCCCTTTCCGGGCGACCAGCCCGCGGGTGGGCAAGGCCAGCGACATCACCGTCCAGGCGGCCCAGCGCGGCGTGTCGAGCTGAAGCCACATGGCCAGCCAGAGCGCCGCCAGAGCAGCCAGCGTCGTCCGGATCCCGAACGGTACGCCGGTCGCAGCGAGGCGCCGCAGAACGTGGGTCGCGTGGTCAATCAAGGAATCTGTCATCGTCGAGGGACGCTCCCCGCCGGACCGGCGTCCGGCCAGGCGGTGGGGCTTTCCGGGCCGCGCTGCCCGGCAGTGCGAGGATCAGGCTCCCGGGATCAGAAAGCCCCGCCGGCGCGTCAGCGCCTCGGCCACGGGACGCGGCACCCCCAGGTTGGTCGCCAGCACGTCCGGGGGGTTCGAGCCCAGCCAAGCCGAGAGATCGTTGGCCTGGTAACGCCCGTTGTTGAAGCCGATGAGCACCCGGAGGATGCCGGGCCCCGTGTTCCGGATGTAGTGTCCCGATCCCATCGGGGCGTAGCCGATATCGCCAGCTTCGAAGGTCTCGACGACGACATGGCCTTCAGCCAGGAACACGGCCATCTCGGCCGATCCGTCCAGGTAATATTGCCATTCGTCCGCGTTCGGGTGCCAGTGCAGCTCCCGCATCGCCCCCGGCTCGATCTCAAGCACCGATCCTGCCATCGTGGTCGAGAGCGGGAATTCGTCGACCGTGACGGTGCGCTGGGTGCCGCCTCCCGGGACGCGCCGCGGTTCCTGTGCGTGGAGCGGGTACCGATGCCGCGACGTCAGCTCCGGCCGCGCCCGGGGCGCAGAATCCGGCGACCGGTCGTCCGGCACGGGCCCCAGGGCGAAGTACGCCTCGCCCCGGGGTAAGCCGGCGCAATCCGCGGGTGCGATGCCGAGGTTCTGCGCCAAGGCGGCCTCAGGCGTATGCGCCAGCCAATCCGTGACGCTGAAGGTGTGGTCTTCGGAGAAGTCGCCGCTGTCGAAGATGAGGATAAAGTGGCATTCCTCAGGTCCAAGCCCCTGGATCGAGTGCCCCCAGCCGCGCGGGAAATACCAGACGTCGCCGGGGGCGAACGTGTCGATCGCCGAGCCGCCGTCGGGGTTCAGGATCGTGGTGCGGCAGGACCCCGAGACGACGTAGGCCCATTCGGCAGCGTTGGCGTGCCAGTGCATCTCCCGCATCCCGCCGGGCGCGAGCCGCATGGATACGCCGGCAATGCCCTGACTTGCGGGAAACTGTTTCACCGAGGCGCCGCGGGTGACGCCTCCGGGTCCAAGGCGAGGCGGTTGCGTCTCGAGGCGGTAGCGGAACGACAGATCCGTGCTGGTCACCGTACAACCCTCGTTGCAAGAGAAACGTGACGTCCCGCGGGGCGCTCCGGGCGATGCGCCGCGTCACATCCGGAAGCGGTGGAACGGTTGCGCGGTGCCGGGGGGAAACCCCACCCCACAGCGCCGCGCGCCAACGTTCCGGTTCGGAATCCGCTGATCGTGTTCCTGATCTGAAAGCGGTCGAACTCAGTAATACCTTGGGATCGGACCATCCTGAGGTGTGGTGTCACCGTCGAGATCGATCATAACCGCGTCGACATAACACCAGCCCCAACCTTCCGGAGGGTCGTATCCCTCGATGATGGGATGCGCGGTCGCGTGAAAATGGGCTGTCGCGTGACGCATGGGCGACTGATCACAGCAGCCCACATGACCGCAGGTTCGACAGATCCGCAGGTGAAACCACGCGCTGCCGATCCGGAGGCAGTCCTCACAGCCACGCGCACTCGGCGTCACCGTCTGAATGTCTGCACCGTGCCTGCAAACTGGCGCCACCCGGCTTCTCCATGCTTGACCGACGGCATCCGGATTGTGCGGGAGGAGCGCGACCCGGACGCAGCCTCACTCAAGAGACAGCGATCCCGCCCGAGCATCTTGTCGAAAGCTGCGGCCATTTGGACGATCGGATCGGTTCCACCGACATCGGCACGCGATCAGCCGGCCATGGCTGGCGGGCGCCGTGATACGAATGTTCCAAAAAGATAAGATCCATCAATATTCGCGAAGCTGTCTGCTCCATCCCTGCAGCATCCACCTGCACGTCGCCCCGGATTGCCTGCGGCGCCCAGGTGGCCCGAATCCGTCGCCGGGATACGGCGATCTTCAGGGATCATGGACGATGAAGTCACTTCTCCTCGGTGCCACCATGCTGGTCGGGCTGCTGATCGCCTCGGCCAATCCGAGCTTTGCGGCCGGTGACGGCTTGGATCGGGATGCGGCCGCGCAGGGCAACGGCCGTTTCGCCGGCATGCACCGCGGCGCTCGGATCACCTCACGGTACGGGGTGATGCGTCCGCGTCGCCATCATCGTCGCTGAGGCGTCCGGACAACTCAGCTCACCGCGCGGCGCGACCGGGGCCGGCGGCTTCCGGCCTCGGGTTCTGGGAGCTGGAGGCTGCGGGCCTGCGCATCGGACGCCGCGCGCCCCTGACCGCCGCCGCTCCGGATGCCCGTGAAGCCCACGCCCGTCTCCCGCCCGAGGACCCTGATGGCCAAGGTCAAGATCCGCGCCTACACCAATCCTGCCGGCGGCTGGGGCGCGCTGGAGGCGACCGGCAAGGCCCTTGTCGAGCAGGATATTCCGGTGCGGGGAGCGGCGACGCTGCTGCGCATGAACCAGCCGACGGGATTCGATTGCCCGGGCTGCGCCTGGCCCGATCCCAAGAAGCCGGGCCCGTTCGAGTTCTGCGAGAACGGCGCCAAGGCCATGGCCTGGGAAGCGACCGCCAAGCGGTGCACCCCGGACTTCTTCGCCGCCCACACGGTCTCCGAACTGGAGACGTGGAGCGACTACGATCTGGAGATGGTCGGTCGCATCACGCATCCGATGCGCTACGAGGCGGCCAGCGACAGGTATGTCCCGGTCGCCTGGGATGAGGCCTTCGCGCGGATCGGGACGATCCTGCGCGAGGATATCGAGCCGGATCAGGCCGAGTTCTACACATCGGGTCGCGCCTCCAACGAGGCCGCCTTCCTGTTCCAGCTCCTTGGCCGGGCTTACGGGACCAACAATTTCCCCGACTGCTCGAACATGTGCCACGAGGCGACGAGTGTCGGCCTCCCGCAGAGCATCGGCGTCGGCAAGGGCACGGTGCTGCTGGAGGATTTCGACCGCGCCGACGCCATCCTGATCTTCGGCCAGAATCCGGGCACCAACAGCCCGCGGATGATGACGAGCCTGCGCGACGCGGCGCGGCGCAACGCGGCCATCCTGAGCTTCAACCCGTTCCCGGAACGAGCCCTGGAGCGTTTTCAGGCGCCCCAGAACCCCGTCGAGATGGCATCGCTGACGTCGACGCCGATCTCGTCGCGCATCTTCCAGGTCCGGGTCGGAGGCGACGCGGCGGCCCTCAAGGGCATCATGAAGGCCTGCATCGCGATGGACGATGCCGCCATCGCCGCCGACGAGGGGCGCGTGCTCGATGTGGACTTCATCGCCGGCCACACGAACGGCTTCGAAGCCCTCGCGGCCGACCTCCGGTCCACATCCTGGGCGGCGATCGAGCGCCGCTCCGGTCTCACCCGCGCGGATCTCGAATCCGCGGCGCGGACCTACGTGGCGGCCGAGAACGCCATCCTGGTCTGGGGCATGGGGATCACCCAGCATCGGCGCGGCACCGAGAACGTCCGCCTGATCAGCAACCTCGCGCTCCTACGCGGCAATGTCGGGCGGCCGGGCGCCGGCCTGTGCCCGGTGCGCGGACATTCCAACGTCCAGGGCAACCGGACCGTCGGCATCACCGAGAAACCGACGCCGGAAATGCTCGACCGGATTCGGGACGCCTTCGGCTTCGAGCCGCCCCGGGCGCATGGCCACGACGTGGTCGCGGCGCTGGGCGCGATGGTGCAGGGCCAGGCGCGGGCCTTCATCGCGCTCGGCGGAAATTTCGCCGCCGCCGTCCCCGACACCGAAAGCGTCCAGCAGGCGATGCGAACGCTCGACCTGACGGTGGCGATCAACACCAAGCTCAACCGGGGACAACTCGTCCACGGCCGTGAAGCCTACATCCTCCCCTGCCTCGCCCGCAGCGAAGTCGACCATCAGGCGACGGGGCCCCAGTCGATCACCGTCGAAGACTCGATGTCGATGGTGCACGCCTCGGCCGGCCGCAACAGGCCCGCCTCCGAGCACCTGATGAGCGAGACCGCGATCGTGGCCGGCATCGCCCGGGCGACGCTCGGCCCGGACTCGGCCGTTCCCTGGGAGGACTTCGCCGCGGATTACGACCGTATCCGCGACGCGATCGAGCGTGTGTTCCCGATCTTCCAGGGTTTCAACGCGCGGATCCGCGTGCCCGGCGGCTTCCATCTCACCTCGCTGGCGCGTGAGCGGATCTGGGCCACGCCGTCCGGCCGGGCCGAGTTCGCGGTCTTCGAGGGCCTCGAGGAGGATGCCCTCATGAGCGACCCCGGGGCGCTCTGGCTCACCACGATGCGCAGCCACGATCAGTACAACACGACACTCTACAGTCTGTCCGACCGGTATCGCGGCGTCTTCGGCGGCCGCATGGTGGTCTTCCTCAGCGAGTCCGAGATGGCCCGGCAGGGCGTCCGGGCCGGGGACCGGGTGGCGCTCGACACGATCGCTGACGACGGGGTCGCCCGCTCGGTGGAGAGCTTCCAGGTCGTGCCCTACCGGCTGCCCGACGGCTGCGTCGGCGCCTACTACCCCGAGGCCAACCCCCTGGTCCCGCTCGGCCTGCACGATCCGCAGAGCCACACCCCCTCCTTCAAGGCGATTCCCGTCCGGATGCGCCGCCTCGAGACGGGAGCCGCCTGACCATGGACGCCCTCACGCTCTCCCGGATCCAGTTCGCCTTCACGATCGGCTTCCACATCCTGTGGCCGGCCTTCACGATCGGCATCGCCTCGTTCGTCGCGTTCCTGAGCTTCCGGTGGTGGCGGACGGACAATCCGGTCTACGGCGCGCTGATGCGGTTCTGGATCCGCATCTTCGCGCTGGGTTTCGGCATGGGGGTCGTGACCGGGCTGGTGCTCTCCTACCAGATCGGGACCAACTGGAGCGGGTTCTCCCGGGCCGTCAGCAACGTGCTCGGTCCGTTCTTCATGTACGAGGTCATGACCGCCTTCTTCCTGGAGGCGGGCTTCATCGGCATCGTCATCTTCGGCGAGAACCGGGTCGGGCGCGGCGCGCATTTTTTCGCCTGCCTGATGGTCGCCACCGGGACCCTGTTCAGCGCCAGCTGGATCCTGGCCTCCAACAGCTGGATGCAGACCCCGGCCGGCTACACGCTCGACGCCGACGGCCTGTTCCACGTGGCCGACTGGTGGGCGGCGTTCTTCAACCCGTCCTTTCCCTATCGCTTCCTGCACATGGTCTGCGCCAGCTACATCACGGGCAGCTTCGTGGTCGCGGGTGTCTCGGCCTATCATCTCTGGCGGCGGCAGCATGTCGAGGTTGCCCGCAAGGGCTTCTCGCTGGCGATGGGCGCGGCCCTCGTGCTCGTCCCGCTTCAGCTCGTCATCGGCGATGCGCATGGACGCAACACGATGCGCCACCAGCCGACGAAGCTCGCCGCAATGGAGGGCCTCTGGGATTCCGGCTCGGGCGTGCCGGCGACGCTGATCGCGTGGCCCGACATGGCGGCTGAGCGCAACCGCTTCGAGATCGCCATCCCGCACGTCGCGAGCCTCTACCTGACGCATAGCTGGAACGGTTACGTGCAGGGCCTCAAGGCCGTCCCGGCCGCCGAGCGGCCCTATGTGCCGCTGGTGTTCTTCGCCTTCCGCATCATGGTCGGCATCGGCATCGTGCTGCTGATCCTGGCGATCATCGGCGGCGTGCTCCGCTGGCGCGGCCGCCTGTTCACCACCCGCTGGTTCCAGCTCGCGGCCATGGCGGCGACCCCGCTGGGCTTCATCGCGGTGATCGCCGGCTGGACCGTGACCGAGACCGGGCGGCAGCCCTATGTCGTCTACGGGCATCTGCGCACAGCCGACGCCGTGGCGCCGCTGGCGCCGGGCGCCGTACTGACCTCGCTGCTGATGTTCGCCCTGGTCTACAACCTGCTGCTCCTGGCCTTCTTCTGGTACGGCGCGCGCGTTGTCATCCGCGGACCGGCCGCGATCACGGGCATGCACCCGAACGCGGTGCGCCCCGGCCTCGAGCAGGCCGGAACGGCGGTCCTGGGCCGGGGGCGCGCCCTCACCACGCCGATCACGGCCGGGGAATGACGATGGACCTGCCCCTGATCTTCGCGCTCGTCTCAGCCTTCGCCATCGCGATCTACGTTCTGGCCGACGGCTTCGACCTCGGCATCGGCATCCTGTTCCTGCTCGCTCCGCGCGATCGGCATCGGGACCTGATGATGCAGAGCATCGCGCCGATGTGGGACGGCAACGAAACCTGGCTCGTGCTCGGCGGCGCCCTTCTCTGGGCCGCCTTCCCGGTCGCCTATTACGTGCTGCTTCCAGCCTTCTACCTGCCGATCATGGCGATGCTGTTCGCCCTGATCCTGCGCGGCATCGCCTTCGAGTTCCGGTTCCAGGCGACGCGTTTCCGGCGCGTCTGGGACTTCGCGTTCGCGGGTGGCTCCCTCCTCGCCGCGCTGGCGCAGGGCATCGTCCTGGGCGGCTTCATCGGCGGCGTTCCGATGCACGATGGCGCCTTCTCGGGAACCGCCTTCAATGCTTTCAGCCTGCTGGGGCTGCTCTGCGGCGCGGGTCTCGTCGGCGGTTATGCGTTGCTCGGCGCCGGCTGGCTGATCTGGCGCACCGAGGGTGCGGTTCAGGTCTTCGGCCGGGAGGTCGGACGCGCCGCCCTGATCCTCACGGCCAGCATGATGACCCTCGTGAGTGCCTGGACGGCCCTCACGGTTCCCGAAGTCGCGCAGCGGTGGTTTGCAGGGCCGCAGGTGCTGCCGCTGGCGCTCTTTCCGCTGGCGGCCGCCGGCGTCTCGGTGCTGATCGGGCGCAGCCTGTGGAGCCGGCGCGAGACCCGCGTTTTTCAACTGACGATCATGTTGTTCCTCCTCGGCTTCGCGGGTCTGGTGGTCAGCCTCTGGCCATACGTCGTCCCGCGCCACGCCACGATCTGGAGCGCCGCGTCCGACGACGCGACCCTGCGCTTCGTCGGGGTCGGTGTGCTGATCGTCGTGCCGGTCATCATGGCCTATCTCGGCCACGCCTACTGGGTCTTCCGCGGGAAGACGGTGCTGGAGGCGCACGGGACCGAGGAGGCTCGGCCAGCGGCTCCGCCCGTAGGCCGACGCGCCACCGCGTCCGAGACCGCCCTGCACCTGTGCTGATGCTGGCCCCCGGCGCCGCCGCAGCCGAATCCTCACGGACCGCATCGCCCTGGCCCTCGCAGCTCCGATCGACGGCTCGGGCGGTGGAGGGCGATGCTCCGGTCCCGGGCGCCACGGCGGTCGAGAGCGCAGCCGCCGCAGCGCGGATTTCTGGCCGATATTGTTCGCGACCGGTGCCGGCGCAAAATTGCGCCAGCCGGCATAGGTGACGATGGTGCGAAGATTGATCGCTGCGCAGAGTTCCACACTCTATACGGCGCCCGCCATGTACATCTACATGAGTCGCCACGGCAGACCGCTGCGTCGCGGCAGCGTCGATGACCGGTTCGACCGCCCCGGCTCGATCGCGGCCATCGCACGGGTCTGACGTCAGGAGGTCGTAGCGACGACATGCAAGCGCCGCAGCTCATCGTTCAACCGGACCACGGCGTCGAGCCGGTCGTCGCGCTGATGCGGAGCGCCGAGCGGGAAATCCTGCTCAAGCAATTCACCTTCGACCATCCCCTGCTGATCGACGCGGTTCTGGCTCGCCACGCCGAGGGCGTCGCGGTGCGCGTCCTCCTCAACCCGGCCAAGGGCACCGGCGAACGCATCAACGACGGGACCTTCGCGCGCCTGGAGGAGGCCGGCATCCCCGTGCGTTGGACGTCGCCGCGCTTCCTTGTCACGCACGAGAAGTCCCTGGTCGTGGACGGCGCGCGCGCCATGGTGGCGACGTTCAACTTCATGGAGAAGTACTTCACCAAGACCCGGGATTACGCCGTCGTCCTGTCCGATCCCGGTCAGGTCGCCGGCATCCGGGCCTGCTTCGAGGGCGATTGGAGCGGCGAGGCGTTCGCGCCCGACGGCGGCTCCGACCTGTCCTGGAGCCCCGGGGGCGCCAGGGCGATCCTGTGCGACCTGCTCGACGGCGCCGAGCGCAGCATCGATCTCGCCCACCCGAAATTCGCCGAGCCGGTGATCTTCGAGCGGATCCACGCCGCCCTGAAGCGCGGGGTGCGTGTCCGCCTGTTGTGTGGCGGCAAGCACGGGCTGCACCAGCCCGACCTGATGTACTCTTTCGCCCTGTGGCGCCTGTACCGCGCGGCCGGCGGCCGGCTTCACAAGCAGCGGGGGCTGCGCAGCCACGGCAAGATCGCGATCATCGACGGGGCGCGGGTCTATCTCGGCACCCAGAACCTCGATCAGGCCGCCTTCGACCTGCGGCGCGAGCTCGGCGTTGTTGTCCGAGACGCCGCGACCGTCGGCGCGATCGCGGCGATCTTCGAGGCGGATTGGCGTGGCTCGCGGCGGTACGAGCCCCCTTATCCGATCGCCGCGGCCGACGCGGAGGAGAATGCGGAGTTCGAGCCGGATGCCGACCTCCGACACAGCTGAGCCCGTCCCGGCCCGAACCGCCGTGGCGCCCGGACTTCCGGAGCTGTTCTGGCTGTTCAACCGGCTGACGCTGGTCAGCTTCGGCGGCGGTCTCACGGCCTGGGCGCGCAAGCTGATCGTCGAGGACAAGCGCTGGCTCGACGACGCCGAGTTCCTCAGCGCCTACGCGCTGGCCCGGGTGCTGCCCGGGGCCAACCAGGCGAACTTCGCGATCTATGTCGGCCACCGCTTCCGCGGCGTGCCTGGAGCGGCGGCCGCCCTGCTCGGCCTGACGCTCGTGCCGTTCGGCATCGTGCTGGGCCTCGCCTGGGCCTACTTCCGGAGCGGCGCGGTCCCGGCGGTTCAGGATATCCTGCGCGGGGTCACCGCCGCCGCAGTCGGGCTCGCCCTGGCGGCAGGCCTGAAGGCCGGCGAGGGCTTCGCGCGGCGGCCCGCGGCGCTCGCCATCATCGCCCTGGCCTTCTTGGGCTCGATCGTTCTGCACCTCCCGCTCCTCGCCGTCCTGGCGATCCTGGCACCCCCGGCCTTCCTGGTGGCGTGGCGGCATCCGCGCCGGCGCGGAGACGCGGAGACCGAGCGGTGAGACCCGGCGCTCTCGTCGCGCTCGCGACCTTCTTCAGCACGATGTCGATCCTGTCGATCGGCGGCAGCAACAGCGTCGTGCCGGAGATGGCGCGTCATGCGGTCGGGGAGGCGCACTGGCTCACCGGCGGCGCGTTCTCCGACCTCTTCGCGATCTCGCAGGCCGCGCCCGGGCCGAGCAACCTGATCGTCGCGATGATCGGCTACAAGGTCGCCGGCCTCGCCGGGGCGGTCGTCGCCCAGGCCGCCATGATGCTTCCGGCCGCGGTGCTGATGATCGTCGTGGCGCGGATCTGGCAGGCGTCCTCGGGGGCCGCTTGGCATATCGCCCTGGAGGCGGCGCTCGGGCCGATCGCGGTCGGGCTGATCCTGGCAAGCGGGTGGACGGTCGCGGAGGGGGCCGGCTTGTCGTCTCGCGGGTACAGCGCCGCGGCGATCTTCACCCTGCTGTTCTGGCGCACCAATCTCAATCCGCTCCCGATCTTGGCCATCGCGGGCTTTCTGGGCTGGATGCGCGCGATCTGAGTCCTTTGGCCGGCGGCAGGCGGAGAACGGCGGATCAGTGGACGAGGTCTGCCGGGAGATGGGCGTGTCCGATCCGACGCTTTATCGCGGGACGAATCAGTTCGTCGGCATAGGCGTGCTGGCGATCCGCTGGCGCAAGCACTTGGAGGACGAGAACGGCAAGCTCAAGCGGCTGGTTGTTCCGTGGTATCTCGCTGAAACCCACCGGAGGCGATCGGTCTTTCTGCTCCGCCTGCCACTGCGCGCGCCCAATGGAAGCCGACGATGTCACTCCCAAGGACGCGGCGCGAAGTGCAGCCGGGTCGATGACAGGGACGGATGCATCGCTGGAAGCACGCCGGGTCCGGCGCAGCGTTACAATTTCGATGCTGGCCATGGGCGGGAGGCCGTGGCATGGCCAAGCCGGTGATTGATCATCCCGTCTGCCCCCCTCCCGCGCAGCCTGCCAGCCTGGGTTGGTCCAGCTTCTTCGAGGACCAGCGGGGGGACGACGAGGCCGATCTCGCCCCCATGCGGATCGCCACGGTCCACCGCTCCCGCATGACCGCCCTGGCTCTCACCGGACCGGTCAAGCTGACGCTTCCGGTTCATACGAACACCGGCGCCTTCGCGGTGGGCGATTGGGTGCTGGTCGATCCGCGGACCCACACCCTGCACCGCCGCCTGGACCGCAGGTCGGTCCTGGAGCGACGCACCGAAGGCGGCAGGATTCCGCAGGTGGCCGCGGCCAACGTCGATACGCTGTTCATCGTCACATCCTGCAACGCGGATTTCAATCCTGCTCGGCTGGAGCGCTATCTGGCTCTCGCCAATCAGGGCGGTGCAAATCCGGTGATCCTTCTGACCAAGGCGGACACGGTGGCCGATGCGCAAACCTACCGGGACCAAGCCGCCGCGTTGCAGCGCGGTCTGGCGGTCGTGATCGTCGATTCCCGTCTCCCGGAGGCTGCAGGCGCCTTATCGCCGTGGTGCGGCGTCGGACAGACCGTTGCACTGGTCGGCTCCTCCGGTGTCGGCAAGTCGACCCTGGTGAACACCCTGACCGGCGTGAACGCGGAGGTCTCCCAGGAGACGGGCAGCATCCGCGAGCACGACGCGAAGGGGCGCCACACCACGACGTCGCGCTCGCTGCACGCCATCGCGGGCGGCGGCTGGGTCATCGACACGCCCGGGATGCGAACGCTTCAGGTCAGCGACGCCGCCGACGGCATCGCGACCTTGTTCGCCGAGATCACCGAACTGGCGCCTTCGTGCCGGTTCCGCGACTGCACGCATGCCCACGAACCCGGTTGCGCAGTGCGGGCCGCCGTCGCCAACGGCCAGCTGGATTCCGATAGGCTGACCCGATGGCGCAAGCTGCTCACCGAGAACCTCGACAACGCCAAGGTGTCCAGCGGGCCGCGCGGCCGTCAGAAGACCGGCCGGTAGGCTGTCGGTCTGCGTCGAAGCGAGCGTCTGAAACAGAGACGGCGAACGCTTTGCCCGACCGATAGGACTTACGGTCCGGTCGGCGGCAGCACGGGCGCCGATCGTGGTACGGCCAGGTCATACGATCGCAGCGCATTGTGCGAGTCTGAAGCGCCTCACAGAATGGCACGATGAAGGCTGGCCGAATGGTAGACCGCTATTCTCGGGTCCTTCCACGGCCTGGCGGTTCGAAGAGTCGATGCGACATGCCGCTGTACGAGCGATGCGGTCGCCGAGGCCTGAAATCCGCTTAACCTACTGCCATCGTTAGACAAAAATCTGGTGCCGGTGGAGAGGATCGAACTCCCGACCTTCGGTTTACAAAACCGCTGCACTACCGCTGTGCTACACCGGCCCACAGTGAGAAACGACGTATCGAGGGATAACCAGGAAGCCTCGGTGTGTGAGAATTTTGTGTGATCGTCAACCCACCGGCCTGTGGCCGAGAGGGGCTTAGGCTGGAAGCAAATTTTTATAGCTTGCTGCCTACTTTAGACAGGAACTTCCCCGGGAGCGGACGATCCAATCAGGTCACTGGCTCGCAGGACAGAAGGGCAATAGGCTCACTTGAGACCACCCTGTCCGTATGAGCCGTCGCATGACCCAAGACGAGGAAGAGGGTTCGGATTGGCGTTCGGAAGCCACTCGTGCTCCGGACGATGCGACGATCAAGATCGCACAGGAACGGGCTCGGGAACCGGGCCGTGGTCATTCTGCAGAGAGACCCACCGATATCCCACCTGCCGGATGGAAGGATGTTCTTCAGCGGGTGTTTTGGGCGATCCCTAGGGACAGGGTGCTGTCGACCGCTGGTGGCGTCGCTTTCTTCAGCCTTTTGTCGACGTTCCCCGGCATCGCCACGGTCGTCTCACTCTACAGCTTGTTCTCAGATCCGAGCGTCATTGGAGAGCACCTCAGCCTGCTGAGAGGCGTGCTACCAGATGGTGTTCTCAATCTGATTTCCGACCAGCTCCAACATGTTGCTAAGCAGGGAGCAGGGACCCTGGGTACAGCCTCACTGCTGAGCTTCCTGATCGCCTTTTGGAGTGCGAACTCAGGTGTAGCCGCCCTCTTTGATGCCCTGAACGTTATTTACAGAGAAAAAGAAAAGCGCAATTTGGTGCGGGTCTATCTAACGACGTTTCTTTTCACGATCACCGGAGCCCTTGTCACCGTTGCCACGATCGCTGTGGTCGTGGGACTGCCGATCTTCCTCGGCCGTATTGGATTGGGCGAGCGGACGGATGCGTTGCTACGGTTCATACGCTGGCCAGTTCTCGTCATTCTCGTGAGCGCCGGCCTCTCACTGGTTTACCGATACGGTCCGAGTCGGCGAGAGGCAAAGTGGAGGTGGGTGAGCTTGGGAAGCTCTGCCGCTGCCTTAGGATGGGTTGGCACTTCAGTCGTGTTCACTCTGTATGTAGCCACCTTTGACAGCTACAATCGAATCTACGGTAGTCTAGGTGCCGGAATTGGATTTATGACGTGGATCTGGCTTTCGATTGTGATCGTTCTTCTTGGTGCTGAACTGAACTCCGAGATGGAAAGACAGACAGCCAGAGACAGCACGATTGGCCAACCGAAACCCCTGGGATCTCGAAAGGCTTTTGCCGCCGATACGGTTGGACGTCCGTAAGCCGGTAGCGAAAGTGCAGGATCAAATAGCAATACCGTCGAGCCACATAATCGACGAAGCGGATTGAGGCTCCTTGCCGGACAGCTTTGGACCACTATCAAAACAGATTTGAGCTGCCCGACTTAATTGGCCTATGTAGCTTTTCGTGCCTTCTCATTGTCAGCAGCAGGTCAACGTGGACCATCGGAAGTGGCTCAGCGCCCAAGCTGGCATAGGTTGTTCTAATGCTCGCTGCGAAGGCCAAACGTGTTCCCTCGGACAGAGCGGAGGTAAGAGAGATTCCAGACTGCTGCATGGCTCGTTCCCCATTCGTTCCTGCCTTTGGATGGGATGAAATGGTTAATGAATGATTAATGACCAGATTGACTCGATTGACCGTTAGGCCTGCGTGAACCCGGGTGGTACGCCGCTCGTGCGACTAAGATAGGTGGTCAAAGAACAGGCGAGCTAATTGGTGATACGCACTGAAGCAAGGGCGGCACTGAATAGCTGCTGCATTGCCTGATTGATATCGCCGTTTGTCGCAACCGGAAAATAGAGCCCGTCAGTTGCGCAGCTTTTGAGCATCGGACCAATATTGTTTTCAAATGGCTTCACGTTTTGGTTGTAGAAATCGTCGCTATACAATGGAAGATACTGCGTGTAAATAATTCCGATTTTGATGTTGCTGTTTTTCATTGTCTGACAGGTAGACGGACTGATGGCGCTGATAAAGCGATTGTTGTTGATTTTATATCCGGAACTCTGATTGCTCATCGTTCCGTCAATTGGGGTGTCTTGAACCCCATCAGTGACGAAGAACAAGAAGCGTATAGGAGTAGCGGCGGTAACGCCGTTGCCACTTGCAGGAATCTGACTCGTCATTTTGGAAATCGCACGCTCGTAGGCTGTTTGACTATCCCTCTGATCTTGATATGAATATGCCAAATCAATCTGGCTAGAGGCGGACTTCACTAGATCCAGAGATGGGGTCAGTGACATAAGCTTTGTTTGGAAGTCGCTAAAAGTCCACATCTCCATTCTGAACTGCTGAGTTAAGTTCATGCTGGACTTCGCGGAGTCTACTAAGTTAGAAACAGCATCACGTAGCACTTGTATTCTAAGCTTAATGTTGTTTCTTTTTGCGATATTGTAATTGTCGTTATTGTTCTCAGTTCCGTTGCTGTTTAAAAGGTGACATGCAAAAGCGCAGCCATTAGCGACTCTTTGCATATTTGATATGTCGGCTGCTGTGGCTGCAAGCCCCATTGAGGGTGAATTATCCAGCAGTAAGTAGAAGTCGATATATTGAGCGACGTTGCGAACGCTTCCGGACTGTCCAGAGATGTTCATCGTCACGACGTTCATCATGCTACCTAGTGTCGTTTTGACCGTTGCTGTATAATTGGCAGTGATACCAACCTGAGTTGCGCCCGGCAGCGGCGTTGGAGTAAATGAAGTTATTGTTACACCCGGCAGCTTGGCCGCATCCGCCATAAATTGAGTTCTTGCGCTAGATAACATGTCGCTCGTGAGCGTGTTTGTTTTCTGCGTTATGACGCCTAAAACTGCAGAATCGACTGCGGCGTCAAGTTGAGCTTTCGCAGCGTTACGACGTCCATAATCTACCGCTGCACCTGCTGCGAAAAGCATCGGCATACTGAGCAACGCAAAAAGGATTGCTATCTGGCCATTTTGATCCTGCTTAAAGCTACGAAAAACGTTGTTTTGAAGCAAATTGAATGTCCATTTCATGTGATGCCAAAGACGGTTTAATAGGTCGGACACTTAGAGCCCCCTGGCATGACGACTTCGCCCTTATCGAGACGTTGCGCCCATGAGATTTGCCGATTGAAGACAAGGCCCCTTGAACCAAAAATCATTTGGTAGAGCTTGGAGCCAATTATTGGGACGTAGGCTACTGTCACTTCAGCTAGAACATACCTGGCGCCGTCATATTGAAATGTGGCTGGAGTATTTGGCAGTCCGCTGTTGCCGTTGATTGTGAGAACAGGGCGAGCATTCAGGGGATAACTTGAGCAAACTCCACCAAACAGCGCACCAGATATCTTTTCGACACCCATTGAATGAATGGCAATTTGCAAATTGATAGTTGGATAGGGGCGCATGATTGGACCAGCGGCATTTATTATTGCATCCATGTCAGCTGTGCTGGGATTGCCGTTGGTGGCACGACCCGAAAGGTCTGCAATTGTTCGTGCATAGAGCGTGGTCTTCCGGCCAGTATCAATGGCGCGCACCAGTTCAATCAAGCCAAAATACAACGTTATTAGAAGTGGAAGTATTAGGGCGAACTCTAAAGCCGCCACGCCATCTTTTTCTTTTCCAAGCCGATGGATATTGTTTGCAATGATATTCATGGCGAGGCAGTTTAGGAGCTGGATGAGCAGGCAGCGTTCGAGTTGAACGGCTCAACCTGGAAGACGGTGGCTGCTTGTAGTAGGCGACGTCGATTAGGTAGGGTGGCGTAGGCCGCTCCGAGCAGTGGAAAATAGACAGGCACGTCTACTGCTGCTTGGACCACGATCACGTCGCTTGCTCGTGCACAGCTGTATGATGGGAAACTTGCGTTCCAGTCCGAGATACCAGTCTTAGGATTGGTCGATGTTGCTTGCGCCGGCGTTGCTGAACCAAAGCTCGCGGCCTTCGTGATGCTGATACGGACGTTAGAGCACGGGAACACCGTGATGCGTGCTCGACCTCCCGGGTAGCACATGGCGGTCCGGAAATTGTTGAGCAGGGTCGTTGAGTCCGTGACGTTGGCGTTCGCCGTTTGAAACTGGCCTGTGTAAATCTGACGTCCAGCATCGACTACGGCTTGCTGAAGGATGCCCTGAGCAAAGTAGGTCACACCAGCCTCAAGAATTGCTCCCGAGAGAGCCAAAAAGGGAACGGCCACGAGGGCGAACTCGACCGCCGAGGATCCACCGCGGTTACGGGACAGCTCACGGGAAGCCCTACCAAACGGGTCTAGAACAGACCGAAGGGTGGTCAGTGCCACCCCATTGCCTATCCGTGTCGTGAGCGGGAGCCGTTTCCACATTCTGTGCACGTCATGTGAATTTCGATCCCCTCACCGGGAATCGCTTTTTCTAACGGCACCACATTGGCGGAATATGTATTGCTAATTGGTTGCTATTAATGTCGACGTTGTCTTTCCAGGAGGGAAAAACAGCGAAAAAACAGACGTTGAAATAAGTACCACCGCCTAAATAGGCGGTTTCTTTGGGTCTTTATCAATGATTCACCTTACGCCACGTTCAGCCTCCATAGACGCTTGCGCCCACTGGGTGGGCAGTCTGAAGGCGCAAGGTGCTTTCACCACCCGCCCCCACACGTTTCTCGAAGCGTCAGTTAGCGCTCAGGCTTGCGAGATGATGCGGACCATCGACGGATTGCGATAGCAGACCGTCCACTTCCCAAGCCTCACCGAGCAGTTCGACAGCGAAACCGCCCACGGCCGGTTTGCCCGTCAGCTCCACGGAGCCATCGCGGAGTATTTCCTCGACCTCAACTGAGAGAGGGCGATGGAAGGGCTCAAGGCAGCCCTTGCTCATGGTCGTAAGGGAGGACGACCCAAGAAACTGTCCGCAGAGGACATCGAGGTCGGTCCGGCTTTGCTTCAGGCTGGGACGATAAGCATCGCTGAAATAGCCAAGCAGCTCGGTGTCAACCGAGACACGTTTGACACCTACTTCCGACGTCCTCGGACTAACGGCCACGCTAGCAAATGACTAATGAACGATATATAGCAATCGATTTATTTATATACCATGCAGGAAGTTATCTATTTGCCGCATATTTCGATGCGGCGTTACGAACAAAATCCAGGCATTCTCTGCGCAAGGCCGAGTTCTGAATGTTGCAAAATATATCAAGTATTTCTGAAAGTTCAGTCATGGTAGAGATAATCAAGTTTTCATGCGCCGAGCCGCCCCCAGGCAGGAATGCATCTTCGGAGATCTCAAGCATCCGTGCTATCAACTACAATTTGTTTCGACTGGCATACTCTGACATCAAAAATCTCCACATTTCTTGATGTAGATTAGATTTCTACGAATACGGTCCGGAAGAGAAGATTTCTCTTACAGCTCATTGGCCGGAGAAATGCAACTGTGGCAGCCGTCACCGAACCGCATTCGGAGATGCTGCACGACTCAGATAAAAAGGACGACTGAAACTATTCGTCCACCGAGCGAGTTCCCAGGTTGAACTCAGGGGTGGGGGGATAAATGAATTCATTATTAGGCGTAGAGCCAGCTCTAACAGCAGCTGGGTTTGTTGGTATCTGGAACACCAACGTCACAGCCGGACGATCTTTGCTCGACGAAGGAGCGGCCGCTCTTTTGGCCGGAAATCCAAGCCTCGCCGGTGAACAGCTTCCTATGGAAGTGGCTCTTGGACGGATCCACGCTGACGACAAAGGGTGGGTGTTCGAACGCATCCGTCGTGTGAGGCAGACGGGAGGCTCGTTCTCGGCTGAATTCCGAGTAGTGACCGACACAGGGGTTCGTTGGGTTCTTAACCGTGGGACCCTCGTGCCGGATGAGTCCGGGAGGATGCAGGGCCAAGGTGCCTACATCGATACCACCGACGCTCACTCTGACGTTTTCATCTCGGCCAGCTTACTCAACCAAGAGGTTGAGGATCCGCTGATCGCTGCTGCTGACCGCTGCCTTGAGATGCACTCGACCCTGAAGCGGGGTGATTACCCCGATCTCCGTCGTCTTACAGAGATGCTCCTGGTTGGATTTGGACGATCGCTAGCACTGCGTCGCTCCTGATGGACGAACTCAAGATCCATCAGGGACCGCTCCCTGCCGGGCCACGACCGAGTTGATGAAATCGAGGCAGATGCGCCGGTCACTCGAATCTTTGATGCGATCGAACGACTCCAGAAGCTCTCGGATCTCAAGGGCCTTGGATGGCAAGCCTTCATCAATGTAAAAGGCAGCTGGCTCCGTTCCAAGTGCATCAGCGATGCTTTTAAGGATACGGCTATTTTCGAAATCATTTCTACTCATCAGGATGCTCCACGTCGCACCAAAGATTGCAGAGCATCAATTCAGAATTGTTTCCGCTGCTTTTCCAGAGCGAGCGATGCCGATAGCGATATGGCTCAGGCCGCTGAAAAGCAAATTTTCTAGAACACCATCCTTGTAGATCTTGTTGAGTCGGTATGCTTTGAGCATAGCGTCTGAAATTTCCTCCAAAGTTTGATCAATCGATGCATCTGCTTCAAGTGTTTGATTGGTTGTCGCAAGAAACTTTCGAACTTGCAGAAGAATTGTAGCTTGGCGACCCAGGGCTTTGAGAGCCTCGACTTGGTCGTAGGTGAGACCGTGAGGATGTGGTTTGGTATCAACAACGCAGAGCGTGCCTATGCCGTATGTTGAATCAAGGCGAAGAGGTACCCCAGCATAAAACCGCAATGATCGGGCTCCAGTAACAAGCGTATTATCTGAAGTTCGGACATCTTTAGTCAAATCGTTGATAATCAGTATGTTTTCTTCGCCGATGGTATGAGCACAAACAGATTGTTCTACCGGTGTTTCCAGCACATCGTTTCCAACGGCTGACTTAAACCACTGTCTGTCATCGGAGACTAAAGTTACGTTTGCGACTGGAGTGCCGCATATCAAGCGGGCTATGGCAGCTAAATCATCGTATGACTGCTCTGGCTTAGTGTCGAGTATATTCAACGAGTTGAGTTCTTCGAGTCGATGTGGGTCTAAAATGATAGACCATGGAATTCCAGCCATATCGGGTCACGTTCCTCAATCAGTCGGGGAGCTTTGCGGCCCCTGTGACCGAACTTCTGGTTGAGAACAAGGCGATGCTGATGCAGGTGTAAATCGGTAGCGATTGCCGTCGCTGATGAAGAGAGCGAACTGCACACAGCTGACTTGCCAGGACGCTGATCCGGCTAGCTTGACCGAAGGAACCTTCAATCAGTGAACCGTCCTGCCAATCCGTTCGCCTCGGCTTGGGTTTGTACTGGTCCCCAGACGGACGCCCAACCAGCCGGAACTTCGTAACGATCGTACCTATTCCGTTGCTTTCACAACTTGCATGTCCGATTTCCAGACAGAGAAACAACTCTAAGTTAAGATTTCTGCAACCTAAGAGCGATAATCGAAGTTGTCGGGGAAAGCCTTCCTTCTCTGTAGCACGAGAAGGCAATAAGGAATTTCGCGCAGAGCGATCAGCTGCATCCATAAAGAGATCGCTGAATCCGTCCGATTGGGGTGAGGCTTGAGAGTTCGTTCTTGTATGGTTGAAGACGGATTTCACCGATTTGCGTCACTGGTTACTCACGTCTCAGGGCTAACACCTGTAACTCGCCGAGATAGACGTCTCCATCACCAGGCACGATCGACTCTAGCTTGGCAGTAAGCGGTTGGAGATCGGCGTTTCTGGCTGGTCTAGCTGAGCAGGTCCAACGATGGAACGTTGCCCCGTAACCGGAGCCGGTTCGGAAGCACGGATCCTGGGTGACGAAAGCGGCGTAAAATCGTGAAGAAGAAAGAGATCTTCATCTTTCAAAGCTTCCAGAGGCAGAAATTCGTCCGGATATTCCACTCCAGTAGAAAATTCTCCACCTGGGGGAGAATTTCGACGATTTCTCGGCGGAAGAGCCTTCCTTATATGAGGAAAAGAAGAAGCAAAGAAACTAACCCGTATCACGAAACGCCCGGCGAACGTCTGTCGTCTAGGTAATATTCAAGCATAAAGTATAAGAATGATTTTTGTCGAGGATTACATCTTTAGACGACAGATACTTACGCAATATCTCTGACGATTTTTTTCTCATCCACATCAACGCTGAGAACGGCAAGAAGTTCCCTCTACCGAGGGTTCGTGCAGACTCATGAGCTTACGAGATTTACATTGAACAATCAGATTACCGACGAATTTGATTTCATCGACGGCGAAGATTACGTGAACGATGAACGCATGTTGGGCCTTAAATGGGACGTTGACCCAGCGCTATTGGAAAAACTCAACCTAACCAACGATAAGTATGGGGTCATGCGATCGATCATCGCAGAATTAATCGTAGCCTCCGAAACTGATCAAGCAATTGCCTATTCTAGACGACGGCCTTTCTACACAGGAAGGCAGCGGTATCACGGACGTGGTTTTACGTATGCACGGATCATCAAGGCAGTAAACATTCTTACAAAAGCAGGATATGTTCATAACTGGATTGCTCCAGCTCGTTCTCCGAAAAAAGGTCGAAAAGGCACTCAGTCAACGATCTATGCAATGCCCAAGTTAATTGATGCATGTCAAGGCTATGCAGTTAGGCCTGTCCAACATGAATGCATCTGGCAGCGTGACGAAGACGGGAACTGGATCCATTATTTCGATACTTCGAACACTAATGAGATGCGAGATGAATTGCGGGCAATCAATGATGTCATGAGAAAAATTAAGATCGATGTAGCGATGGTTGGTGTCAGAAGGACAGAAAATCATATAATTATTCCGCACAAATCTAGTAAGACTAAAGAACTGACAGAAATTGCCATACCTTATACTGAACCTCAACTACGCCGTGTGTTCTGTCGATCTTCTTTCGAGCTTGGCGGTAGACTTTACGGTCCTTGGCAGAATATGCCCAAATATGCACGAGGACTTCTGACTATCAATGGCGAACCTACAGCAGAACCGGACTTCTCGTCGCTGCATCCAAAGATTGCCTATGCCTTCGCAGGATACTTTCTTGATAAAGATTATGACATCTACGAGCGAAGAGGATCGTCAGAGAGAAAGTCCTACAAGCTTGCGCTGATCATATGTATGAATGCTCGTAATCCTGATGGAGCTAAACATGCAATTAAAAAGAAGCTCAAATGCTCCCTCAAAGAAGCAACGAGTATTTACAACGAGGCAATAGAGCATAACCATCTCATTAAGGAATTCATAGCAGCAGATAAAGGAGTCGAATTTCAAAAGATAGACAGTGAGCTGGCTTTGCAAGTAATCAAGTCCTGTCAGAAGAACGATATACCAATCCTTCCAGTGCATGACTCATTTATTGTAATTACCCACCCCCTTGCGCGGGTTGGGTTTCGCTGATTCCCTCGTGGGATGGTTCGTACCGATCTTGAGCGGCTGAGCCGCGAGGAGTTGATCGAACTGGTGCTGCGGCTGCAGCGTCCGGATA